>NZ_JAPSIW010000318.1 GCF_031178505.1 Streptomyces sp.
CGCACTTCACGGCGGACAGGTCGAAGTCGCGGCCAGGGTGGACGCCGGCCTTGGCGCAGGCCATGACGTACGCGGCGGAGGTGCCGTACAGGGTGGCGCGGGTGCGTTCGGCGACGCGCCACTGGGCGGCGGTGTCGGGGAAGCCGGGACTGCCGTCGTAGAGGACGACGGTGGTGCCCGTGAGGAGACCGGAGACGAGGAAGTTCCACATCATCCAGCCGGTGGAGGTGTACCAGAAGAACACGTCCCCGGGACCGAGGTCGCAGTGCAGGCCGAGCTGCTTGAGGTGCTCGACGAGGATGCCGCCCTGGGACTGGACGATCGCCTTGGGCAGGCCCGTGGTGCCGGAGGAGTACAGGACCCACAGCGGGTGGGAGAACGGGACCTGCTCGAAGACCGGCTCCGCGTCGCCGGCGACGAGGTCGTCCCAGAGGAGCGCGCCGTCCGGGGTGCCGGTGCCCAGGAGCGGGATGTGGACGACGGCGCGGAGGGTGGGCAGCTCGGCGCGGAGTTCGGCGACGGTCGCGCGGCGGTCGTGCTCCTTGCCGCCGTAGCGGTAACCGTCGACGGTGAAGAGGACGACCGGCTCGACCTGCTGGAAGCGGTCGAGAACGGAGCGGGCGCCGAAGTCGGGGGCGCAGGAGGTCCAGACGCCGCCGACGGCGGCGGTGGCGAGGAGGGCGACGACCGCCTGCGGAACGTTGGGCAGGTAGCCGCTGACACGGTCGCCGGGGCGTACGCCGAGGGCGCGGAGTTCCGCGGCGAGGCAGCCCACCTGGCGGCGGAGCTCGGCCCAGGTGATCGGGGTGGGCTCGTGGGTCTCGTCCACATGGAGGAGGGCCGTGTCGTGGGGGTGGTCGGCGGCGGCGCGCAGGGCGTGCTCGGCGTAGTTGAGGGTGGCGCCGGGGAACCAGTCCGCGCCGGGCATCGAGCGGTCCCCGAGGACGCGCTCGTACGGGGTGGAGAAGCGGACGTCGAACCACTCGGCGACGGCCCGCCAGAAGGTGTCGAGCTCCTCGACAGACCACCGGTGGAGCGCGGGGTAGCCGCCCTCGGCCGGCGCGCCGTGGTGTTCGGCGGCCCAGGCCTGGAAGCGGGTCACGGCGGCCGAGGCGATGCGGTCCTCGTCCGGCTGCCAGAGCGGCTCGGTCGGCGCTGCGGATGTCATGGGGTGGCTCCCTGGCTGTACGCGGGGTCGGCGTGTGTCCCGCGCACGTGCTGGGGTGTGCGCGTGACGCGGCTGACAGGACGATGCCATGTGATCCTCTTTCGCACCAGGGCCGCCCACCCATGGTCCGGGAGTTGAACATGTGCTCCCACCACGGGTGAACGGCGGTTGAACGGAGCTCGCCGCGCCTCCGGCGGGTGGCAGGGTGATCGTCATGGACGGTCGTGAACTGCTGCGTTCGGTGAAGGTGTTGGGGTCGGTGCGGGGCCTGCGGACGGTACGGACGGCGTGGCGGCTGCGCCGGACGGACACGTGGGGGCTGGCGGCCAGGGGGCCGGAGCGGGCGCGGGTGCCGGGCCCGCTGGCCGCGGCGGAGGCACTGCCGGGCGGAGGCGTCCTGCGGTTCGCGCGGTCCGGGCTGCGCATCACCGTGTCGGCGGGCGGCACGGTGTTCTGGGGGTGGGACGGGGCCGAGCCGCTCCCCTCGTACGCGCTGGCGGGCGAGGCCCCGGAGCCCGATCCGCGGGCGGCCCTCGAACCGGACACGGACGGCGGGTGGCGGATCGTGTCGGAGCGGGTGACGGTGGCCGTCTCGCGGCACGGGGCCGTGGAGGTCCGTACACCGGGCGGGGTGGTGCTGCGGCGGGATCTGCCGCCGCGCTGGTGGGAACCGGTGGCGGGCGGTCCCGCGCGGTGGGCGCAGCGCAGCGAGGTGCCGGCGGACGCGCGCTTCTTCGGCCTGGGGGGACGGACCGGCGGGCCGCGGCTGCGGGACGGCTCCTACCGGCTGTGGAACACCGGTCCGCGGGGGCTCCCGGGGCCGGAGGACGGTCCCCTGTCGCTCACGATGCCGGTGCAGTTCGTCGTCTCCGACGCGGGGACGCATCTGGCGTTCCACGACAACTCCTGGGACGGGCGGGTCACGCTCGCCGAGGGTGAGGAGGGGGCCGGTTCGGGTCACGACCGGCCGGGGACCGCCGAGGTGCGGATGGAGGGCGGGCCGCTGCGCTGCTGGGTGGTGGTCGGCACGCCCGCGCGGGTGCTGCACGGCTGGGCGGCGCTGACGGGGGCGCCCGCTCTGCCGCCGTCGTGGGCGCTCGGGCTCCAGCACGTGAGCCGGGGGGCCGGGGGCGCCGACGAGGTGCGCCGGGTGGTGGACGGGTATCTGGAGCGCGGGCTGCCGCTGGCGGCGGTGCACCTGGAGGGCGGCCCCGACGGCGGTCACGGGGTGCCGGGGGACGGCCGGGAGCGGTCCGCCGGGCTGCCGGGTCTCGCGGAGGAGCTGCGGGAGCGCGGAGTGCGGCTGGTCTCGGTCGTGGAGCCGGCCGTGCGGGCCGAGCCGGGGCGGGCGCGGTACGAGGAGGGGCGGGCCGCGGGAGCGTTCGTGCGGGACGCGCGGGGCGCGGAGGTCCACGGGGTGGCGGGGTCGGGTGACTGCGCCTATCCGGACTTCACGGACCCGGAGGTGCGGCGGTGGTGGGGCGGGCTGTACGAGGAGCGGCTGCGGCAGGGCTTCGCCGGGGTGGCGCACACCGGGGACGAGCCGCTGGTGCCGGGCCCGTTCGGGAACAGGACGCTGCCCCGGTCGGCCCGGCACGCTCTGGAGGGGCGGGGCGGTGACCACCGCGAGGCGCACAACGTGTACGGGCTCGCGATGGCCCGCGCCGGGTACGAGGGGTTGCGCCGGCCGCGTCCGCAGGAGCGGCCTTTCCTCCTCTCCCGGTCGGGCTGGGCGGGCACGCAGCGGTACGGCGGCACGTGGTCCGGCGAGGTGTCGGCCGGGTGGCCGGGGTTGCGGGCCTCGCTCGCGCTGGTGCTGGGACTCGGGCTGTGCGGGGTGCCGTACACGGGCCCCGGTCCGGGCGGGACCGGCGGGAGCCCGTCGCCGGAGCTGTACCTGCGGCGGCTCCAGCTGGCGGCGTGGCTGCCGCTGTTCCGTACGCGGACGGCGGGCGGCCCGGGGCGGGGCGAGCCGTGGGAGTTCGGCCCGGAGGTGCTGGAGCACGCGCGGGCGGCGCTGGCCGAGCGGGAGCGACTGCGCCCGTACTTCGGGACGCTGGCCGGGCTGGCGCGGATGACGGGGGCGCCGTACGTGCGGCCGGTGTGGTGGGGGGCGCCGGAGGACCGGGCGCTGCGGGACTGCGAGGACGCGTTTCTGCTCGGGGACGCGCTGCTGGTCGCGCCGGTGCTGCACCGGGGTGCCGACCGGCGGGCGGTACGGCTGCCGCGCGGGCGCTGGTACGACACGGCGACGGGCCGCGCGTACGAGGGGCCGGGGCAGGTGCTGGTGGAGGCCCCTCTGGCGCGGGTGCCGGTTCTGGCGCGGGCGGGGGCGGTGATCCCGGTGAGCGGTGCGGACGGGCGGCTCGCGCTGGAGGTGTGGGCGCCCGCCGTGGGGCGGACCGGTGGGGGGCTCGTGGTGCGGGACACCGGTGACGGCTGGGAGCCGGCGGAGATCGAGCGGTACCGGTCGCGCCGGGTGGACGGCCGGGTGGTGGTGGAGCGGGTGACCGACGCCGGCGTGGCGGAAGTGGGGCTGCCGGTGCGGGTGCGCGGGTGCGGTCAGGAGCCGTAGGCCCCGGCGAACCACTTCCGTGCCGCCTCGGTGTGGAGGGGGAAGGCGAGGGGGCGGGGAGTGCGCAGTACGTGGAGGGCGGTCGTCTCGGGGGTCGGCGTGAAGGGCGGCAGGGCGTCCAGGGCGGGCAGGAGGCCGAAGAGGAGGAGGTGGTCGCCGGAGCCGAGGGCGTCGGCGAGCCGAACGTCGGTCGCGGAGGCCTCGATGCCGGTCTCCTCGCGGAGTTCACGGACGACGGCGGCACGCCAGTCCTCGCCGTGGTCGATGAAGCCGCCGGGCAGGGCGATGCCGCCGCGTCGGGGTTCGATGCCGCGGGTGATGGTGACGAGGCCCCCGCCCCGGCCGTCACGCACGGGGAGCAGGGCCACGGCCACGGGCAGCGGGTTGCGGTAGGCGGTGCGGCCGCAGGAGCGGCAGGTGCGGGGCCATCCGGCGCCGGCCGGGTGGGCGGCGCCGCAGGCGGAACAGAAGGTGGTCCCGGTGTCGTTCACGGGCCGACCGTACGCGACGGCCCTTTCCCGGCGCCGCCGGAACTGATAGACGGTGCGCATGACTCGACCGGCTCGCGCACTCCGTACCCTCGCCGTCACCGCCTCGGCCGGGCTCCTCGCCCTGTCCGGGGCCGCCGTCTCCTCTCCCCCGGCACAGGCCGTTCCGGAACCGAAGGCGCCGCCCGGGTTCGTGGCGCTCGACGCGGTGGACCGGACGATCCTCCAGGAGATGCGGTACACGACGGCGCACAACTTCGTGGGCGAGCCGGTCGACGGCTACCGGCAGCCGGTGTGCATCCTGACCCGGCCGGCCGCCGAGGCCCTGCACCGCGCGCAGCGGCGGCTGCTGCCCCGGGGCTACACGCTGAAGGTGTACGACTGTTACCGGCCGCAGCGGGCCGTCGACCACTTCGTGCGCTGGGCGAAGGACCTCGGCGACGAGCGGATGAAGCGCGAGTTCTATCCCCTGGTGGAGAAGTCGCGGCTGTTCGCGGACGGTTACATCGCCGAGCGGTCGGGGCACAGCCGGGGGTCCACGGTCGACCTGACGCTGGTACGGCTGCCGGCGGCGCCGACCCGTCGTCACGTGCCCGGCGAGCCGCTCGTGGAGTGCTTCGCCCCGCGGGCGGAGCGGTTCCCGGACAACTCGGTGGACATGGGGACCGGGTACGACTGCTTCGACACCCGTTCGCACACCGACGATCCGCGGGCCACGGGCGAGCAGCGCGCCAACCGGCAGCTGCTGAAGGGGGTGCTGGCCGAGCAGGGGTTCGTGAACCTGCCCGAGGAGTGGTGGCACTTCACCTTCAAGCCGGAGCCGTACCCCTCGGCGTACTTCGACTTCCCGGTGGCCCGGCGGTCGGTGGCCGGACGCTGAGGATTCCCGGCACCGGCTCCTCCGCCGCCGCCCCGCTTCCGGCGCGGAAGCGGGGCGGCGGCGGAGTTCAGGAGCTGACGGGGGCCGGGTGGGTGCGGGCGGCGCGGGTCATGGCGTTCCGGACCACGGCGACCAGGACCTCCTTCACCGACTCGCGGTCGCGGGCGTCGCACATGAGGAGCTCCACCTCGGGGTCCAGGTCGAGCGCTCCCCGCACGGTCTCGGGCGGGTAGCGCCGGGCGCCCTCGAAGCAGTTGACGGCCACCGTGAACGGGATGCCGCGCCGCTCGAAGTAGTCGATCGCCGCGAAGCTGTCCTCCAGGCGGCGGGTGTCCGCGAGGACGACCGCGCCGAGCGCGCCCTGCGCCAGCTCGTCCCACAGGAACCAGAAGCGGTCCTGTCCGGGGGTGCCGAACAGGTACAGGACGAGGTCCTCGCGCAGGGTGATCCGCCCGAAGTCCATGGCGACCGTGGTGGTCGTCTTGGTCTCGACGCCGTCCAGGTCGTCCACGGGCCGCCCGGCCTCGCTCAGGGTCTCCTCGGTGCGCAGCGGCCTGATCTCGCTGACGGCGCCGACCAGCGTCGTCTTGCCGACCCCGAACCCGCCGGCGACCAGGATCTTCAGGGTCATCGGCTCGACGGGGGTCTTCTTGCGGCTAGAGCGCCCGAAGGCCATTGATCACCTCGCGGAGAATGCTCACGTCCGGCAGCTCGGCCGGCGGAACGGGGCGGGTCACATGGACGAGTTCGTCCTCGACGAGGTCGCCGACGAGGACCCGGACCACCCCGACGGGGAGGTCGAGTCCGGCGGCGAGCTCGGCGATCGACTGGGGCTGCTCCCAGCAGCGTTCGACGATCTCCACGTGCTCGGGGGAGAGCGTCCGGTCCCGGCCGGGGTCGTCGGCGGCGGGCTCGGGGACCACCAGCGCGATGAGGTCGAGCCGGTGGCGGGAGGCGGCGCTCGTGCGGCCCCGGGTCATCGCGTACGGGCGGACCACCGGGCCCGCCTCGTCGTCGAACCAGTGGTGGCGGGCGGGGGGCCGGCCGGCGCCTCCCGGGGTGGGTTCGGCTGCGTCGCTCATGGTCCGGCCACTCACCCTCCGGTGGACAGGCCGGCCCGGGGCGCGGTGGTGAGGTGGGCGCCGACCCGCTTGACCATGAGGGTCATCTCGTAGGCGACCTGGCCGACGTCGGAGTCGGCGTCGGCGAGGACGGCCAGGCAGCTGCCGTCGCCGGCGGCGGTGACGAACAGGAAGGCGTCCTCCAGCTCGACCACCGTCTGGCGGACGCTGCCCGCCTCGAAGTGGCGGCCGACGCCCTTGGCGAGGCTGTGGAATCCGGAGGCGACGGCGGCCAGGTGCTCACCGTCCTCCCGGGTCAGCTCCTGGGAGGCACCGGTGGGCAGTCCGTCGCTCGACAGCACCAGGGCCTTGCGGATGGACCCGACGCGCTGGACGAGTTCGTCGAGGAGCCAGTTCAGCTCGCCGTTCCCGCGTCCGTGGGTGCTGTTGGGTGCTGCGGCGTTCGGTGCGGTCATCGACCGTCCCCCTCCGGTGTCGTTCCTGGTGCTGTCGTGTCGTCCGGTTCGGCGTTGTGCCGCCGCCCGCGCTGCCAGCCGCGCTGCATGGCGGCCATGCGGGCGCGTACCTCGTCGGCGTCGCGCTCGAAGGAGTCGGGCCCGCCGGCCACGGCGGGGCCTGTGCCCCTCCCCGTACCGCCGCTCGCACCCGCGCCGGCGTCCGTGCGGTCGTGGTCGCGGAGCTGGGGCGCCAGGCTGGCCTGGCGGACGCGGCGCGGCAGGCCGCCGAAGGTGTCGGACGGCTCCGGGGGTACGGGGACGAGGGTGGGGCCGGTGCCGTGCGGCGGCACGGGCCGGTCGTCACGGGCGTCGGCGCCGCGGGCGCGGGAGTCGTTCCCGCGGGTGGGGGCGGCGTCCTCGCGCGGACCGGAGCCGTCGGCGCCGGGGCGTCCGGGGGCCGGGTGGGCGCGGCCGCCCTCGTCCAGGCGGCGCCCGTGGTCCACGACGAGCGTCGGCGGCCGGCGGCGGGGCAGCGGGAGGGGGCCGTGCGGCGTGGGTGCGGTGTCGTTGACCGCCCCGTCCCGGCCCGGGCGGTCGGCGCCCCCGGTTCCGTCGGCCGGGGTGTCGGAGGCCTGCTGATGCTGTTCGCCGGCGGGGGCGAGGCCGCGGCGGCGGTCGCGGGGCCGGAAGAGGCCCCCGCGCTCGCTGTCGGAGTCCAGGAGGTCGGCGGAGCGGTCGAGAAGCGTGTCGAAGTCCTCGTCACCGAGCGGCGGTTCGAGCTC
>NZ_JAPSIW010000319.1 GCF_031178505.1 Streptomyces sp.
CACCTGGCCGCGCTGATCGCGATCCCGTACTCCTACCAGGCGCCCCACAGTTACGTGGACACCAACGTCACGGGCACGCTCAACGTCCTGGAGGCGGTGCGCGCCCTGGGCACCCCCCGGCTGGTGCACACCTCGACCAGTGAGACCTACGGCACGGCGCGGACGGTCCCCATCACCGAGGACCATCCGATCAACACCCAGTCCCCGTACGCCGCTTCGAAGGCGGGCGGCG
Source organism: Streptomyces sp. (assembly GCF_031178505.1). Lineage (GTDB taxonomy): Bacteria > Actinomycetota > Actinomycetes > Streptomycetales > Streptomycetaceae > Streptomyces > Streptomyces gulbargensis. The sequence goes on from NZ_JAPSIW010000319.1 coordinate 233, forward strand.
ACCGGCTCGCCGACAGCTACCACGCCAGCTTCGGCACGCCCGTGGTCACCCTGCGTCCGTTCAACACCTTCGGGCCGCGCCAGTCGATGCGGGCGGTGATCCCCACCGTCATCGGGCAGGTCGCCGCCGGCGAGCGCACCCTGACCCTCGGAGACCTGCGTCCCACCCGGGACTTCACCTTCGTCGAGGACACCGCGCGGGCGTTCCTCGCCGTGGGCACGGCCCCCGCGGAGCGGGTCGTGGGCCGCACCTTCAACGCCGGGACGGGCGGCGAGATCTCCGTGGGCGACCTGGTCGCGCTCATCGGCAAGGTGATGGACGCGCCGCTGGACGTCCGCGAGGACCCCGCGCGGCTGCGGCCCGCCGCCTCCGAGGTGATGCGGCTGGTCGCCGACGCGACCCGGCTGACCGAGGCCACCGGCTGGCGGCCGGGCCACTCCCTGGAGGAGGGCCTGGCCCGGACCGCCGAGTGGTTCACCGACCCGGCCCACCTGGCCCGCTACAAGACCGGCATCTACAACATCTGACGCCGCGTCACCTTCACCGTCCGCTCCACCGGCACGCACCCCGCAGGAGGAATGCCATGCACGCTGTGATCCTGGCCGGAGGAAAGGGCGTGCGGCTGCGGCCGTACACCACCGCCCTTCCCAAGCCGCTCGTCCCGATCGGCGACGAGCACGCCATCCTGGAGATCGTGCTGCGGCAGCTGTCCACGGCCGGCTTCACCCACTGCACCCTCGCCATCGGCCACCTCGGCGAGATCATCCGCGCCTACGTCGGCGACGGCTCGCAGTGGGGCCTGAGCATCGACTACGCCACGGAGGAGAGCCCGCTCGGCACGATGGGCCCGCTGCTCAACCTGCGGGACCGGCTGCCGGAACACTTCCTGGTCATGAACGGGGACGTCCTCACCGATCTCGACTACGCGGACGTCCTGCGGCAGCACCGGCGTTCGGCGGCCCCCCTCACCATCGCCACCTACGCCCGCAAGGTGCACATCGACTTCGGGGTGCTCACCACGGCCGACAGCCGGGTGGTCGCCTTCACCGAGAAGCCCAGCATCGACTACCGGGTGTCCATGGGCGTCTACGGCGTCTCCCTCTCCACCCTGGACGCCTACACGCCCGGGCTGCCGCTCGGCTTCGACGAGCTGGTGCTCGACCTGCTCGCCGCGCACACCCCGCCGCACGCCTACGAGTTCGACGGCTACTGGCTCGACATCGGCCGTCCCGACGACTACGACCGGGCGAACGCCGAATTCACCAGCCGCAAGGCCATGCTGCTCAAGGGAGCCTGAGCACCGATGCGCATCCTTCTCCTCGGCGCCGGCGGATACCTGGGCGGCCATGTCGCCGAGCGGCTGCGGGCCCGCCCCGGCACCACGGTGCTCACCGGGGGCCGCTCCCCGGCGGACGACGTCCCCCTGGACCTCGCCGCCGGCCGTCCCCGCGAGATGGCCCGGGTGCTCACGGCGGCGGCGCCCGACGCCGTCGTCAACTGCGCCGGAGCGACCGGCGGCGACGCCGTCCACCTCGCGGAGGTCAACGCGCGCGGCCCGGCCGCGCTGTGCGCGGCGCTGCGGGAGGCCGCGCCCGGCGCGCGGCTGGTCCACCTCGGCTCCGCCGCCGAGTACGGTCCGGGCCACCCCGGCCGTCCGGCGGCGGAGGCCGACCCGTGCGCCCCCGCCGGACCGTACGGGGCGACCAAGCTGGCCGGGACGGTGGCGGTGACGGCGTCCGGCCTGGACGCCGTGGTGCTCCGGGTCGGCAACCCGGTGGGGGCCGGGGCGCCCGTGACCGGGCTGCCGGGCCGGGTCGCGGACCTGCTGGCCGGCCTGGCGGCCGGGCGGCCGGGGACGGAGACGGAGCAGGTGCTGAGGCTGGGTGACCTGTCGGCGTACCGCGACTTCGTCGACGTGCGGGACGTGGCGCGCGCGGTGGAGCTGGCCGCCACCGCCGCCGGCCCCCTGCCGCCCGTCCTCAACGTCTCGGGCGGGCAGGCCGTGCCCGTACGGGAACTGGTGCGGCGCCTGGCGGACGCGGCCGGGTTCACCGGCCGGATCGACGAGGGGGACGGCGGCTCCGACCGGTCCGCCCGCGTCTCCTGGCAGTGCTCCTCCGTCACCGCCGCCCGCGAGGCCCTCGGCTGGCGGCCCGCGCGCTCCCTCGGTGACTCGGCCGCAGCGCTGTGGGCGGCACGGGCGCCGGCCCTCGCCCCCGAGGAGGTGGCCGCGCCGTGAACCTGCTGATCCCTCTGTACGTCCACCCCGCCGAGGATCCGGAGGCGTGGCGGCGGCTGCTCACGGCGGCCGAGCGGACCTACGGGGTGGTGATCAACCCGGCGAGCGGTCCTGGGGACGCGCCGGATCCGGCCTTCACGGCGGCGGCCCGGGCCCTGAGCGCCACCGGGGCCCGGCTCCTCGGCTACGTGGACACCGACTACGGGGTGCGCGGGACGGAGCGCGTCATCGCCGACTGGCGGCGGCACCGGGAGTGGTACGGGGTGGACGGCTGTTTCCTGGACCGGACGACCGCCCGCCGGGAAGGGCTGGCGGAGTGCAGGCGCCTGGTGCGCGGGCTGCGCCGGGCCGGGGCGACGACCGTCGTCCTCAACCCCGGCGTCCACCCGGCCCCCGGCTACGCCCGGCTGGCCGACCTGACCGTCACCTTCGAGGGGCCGTGGTCGACGTACGTGTCCGGGTTCAGCCGGCCGGGGTGGGCGGCACGCCCGTCCTCGGGCCGGCTGTGCCACCTCGTGTACGGGGTGCCGCGGCCGCTGGTGCCGCTCGCCGTGCGGACGGCGCGGGAGCGGGGAGCGGCGGTCTGCGGCCCGGTGACGGGCGAACTGCCCAACCCCTGGGCGGGGTTGACCCCCGCGCTGACGGAGGCGGAACGGTGAACCGCCGGGGCCTCCGGGCGGCCGCCGTGGCGGTCCTGCTCCTGCCGGCCGCGCTCGCGGGGTGCGGCGGGGCGGGTACGGAGCCGGATGCGGGTGCGACCTCGACCGCTCCCGCCCGTACGGCTCCGTCCGACCGTCCGGCGTCCCCGGACCCCACCCCCTCCCCCGGCCGTACGGCGGCCCCGGACCGTACGGCGCGGCCCGGGGACGCTCCCACCGCCGGCCGGAGGTGGCAGCCGCGGCCCGGTCTGAGCTGGCAGTGGCAGCTCGACGGCCGGGTCGATCCCTCGGTCGACGTGGCGGTGTACGACATCGACGGGTTCGAGAACGGCGCCGCCGACGTGGCCCGGCTGCACCGGGCCGGGCGGAAGGTCATCTGCTACGTGAACGTCGGCGCCTGGGAGGACTTCCGCCCCGACCGCGACGCCTTCCCCCGGTCCGTCCTGGGCCGCCCCAACGGCTGGGACGGGGAGCGCTGGCTCGACATCCGCCGCCTGGAGGTGCTGCGCCCGCTCATGGAACGGCGCTTCGACATGTGCCGCGACAAGGGGTTCGACGCGGTGGAGCCGGACCTGGTCGAGGGATACGCGAACGACACCGGCTTCCCGCTGACGGCCCGGGACCAGCTCCGCTACAACCGCATGATCGCCGCCATCGCCCACGAGCGGGGTCTTGCGGTGGGGCTGAAGAACGACCTGGCCCAGATCCCCGCGCTCGTCGGCGACTTCGACTTCGCGGTCAACGAGGAGTGCGCGGAGTTCGGCGAGTGCGCCCTGCTCGAACCCTTCGTCGCCGCCGGGAAGGCCGTCTTCCACGTGGAGTACACGGAACCGGCACACCGCTTCTGCCCCGAGGCCCGAGCACTGCGCCTGTCGTCGATGCTGAAGCACCCGGAACTCGACGTCTGGCGCCGGCCCTGCTGACCCCGGCGGGCTCCACGTGTCCGCTGCGCCGCGCGACGGTCGCACCGGCCCCGGGCGACGATCACGCCGGGAGGAACGGCTCCGTCAGATGGGGCGTCGCCAGGTGCAGCGTGACGGCCGGGTCGCGGTCGAGCATGCGCTGTCTCGAAAGCCGCGCGGCCTCGGGGTCGACCTCATGCGCGTAAGCGAGATCGGGGTGGAGAAGCTGGAGGGCGTGCACCAGGAGGTCGCCGGTGACGAGAGCCCGCTCGCGGCCGGCGGTGACCAGCACGCTCTGGTGTCCGGGGGTGTGACCGGGTGTGGCGACCGCGCGTCCGGCGCGCAGCGGGGTGTCGCCGTCCAGGAGCCGGAGCCGGCCGGCGGCCGCCAGTGGGTCGGTGAGGGTCTCGCGGAGCTGTGGGTTGAGCGTGTCGATGGCGTCGAACTCGGTGCGCTGGAGGAGGTATTCGGCGTGGGGGAAGTAGGGGCGGCGGCCCGCGGTGCCGCCGTCCGCCGCGCCGCCCACCGGGGGGACGGCTGCCTCGGTCACGACCGCCCACCCGACGTGGTCGGTGTGCAGGTGGGTGAGCACCACGGTGTCGACGTCCGCCGGGTCGATGCCCGCGGCGGCGAGCGAGGCGGGGAGCGCACCGGGCACGGGCGCCCACGCGGCGGCCGGGCCGTCCGCGGGACCGATACCGGCGTCGACGACGGTGACGCCCTTGTCGCTGCGGATCGCGTACGCCCGGAACTGCAGCCGCCAGCGGCCCTCGGTGTCGACCGCGCCCGGATCGAAGCGGTCGGCCTCGGCCCACTGAGCGGCCGTGGCCTCGGGGAAGACCTCCTCGCGGGGGGAGAAGAACGGGCCCTCGCCGTCGGCCAGGGCGATGATCTCGGTCGAGCCGATCCGGAGGCGGGGAACGCTGAGGGACATGACCGCGATCCTGCCATGCTCCCCATGCGCGCGACGACCCACCCCGCGCCGTACCGGCCCCGACACGCGCGAGGTCAACACGGCCCGCCGACAGGACAGTTACGGGACGGCCGCGACCGGGGCCGCTCGGCACCCCCCTCCGAGGCGGGTACGCGGGGGAATCCGGGACGACGCGGAGCCCGGAATCGGTGACGGTTCGGCCCTGCCGCCCGGAGGGGACCCACAGCCGTCCGGTACCCGGTGCGCGGTCATAATGCGCGGGTGAACAGACACCCCGTGCCACTGGCAGCCGAGCACATACCCCCCGGTGCCGTCCCCTGGCGGACCCCCGACGCCCGGCGCTGGCTCGCCGCGGTGCCCGCGGGATGGGCGCACCCCGGGTGGGCACTGGCGGCGCTGGCCGGCTCGTTCGCGTGGGACGTGGCGGCAGCTCCTGTCGCGCCGTGCACCTCCGCCGCCCCGTGCGGCACCGACTGGCCGGGGCTGGGAGCGGCCGCCGTGCTGGTGTTGACGTGGTACTGGGTGTGGCGGCAGCCGCGGCTCGCGCTCGCCGGGCTGGCGGGCACGCTGGTCGTCTTCGCCGTGGGGGGCGGCTTCACGGCGGCCTTCGGCGAACCGTCGGCGCTCGCGTTCCTGCTGGCCGTCGCGTTCACCGCCGCCGGCCTCGTCCACCGGCTGGCCGCCGCGGGCCGGCAGCGGGCACGGGCGCTCGCGGCCGCCGGGCCGGTCGTGCATCCGCTGCCCGCCGCGGCGGGGACGTTCCGGCGGGGCCGGTTCTCCTTCGTTCTCGCGGCGCTGCTGCTGGCCGTCGCCGCGTTCGGCTTCCTGCGGGCCGGGCAGATCGCCGACGCGTACGAGGAACGGGCCGCGGGGGCGACCCACCTCACCGGACGGGTCACGGGCCTGGAGCAGGACGCCGACGCCGACGTCCTGGAGGTGGAGGCCGACGGACGTACCCGCCGCTTCGAGACGGCCTACCCCGAGGACTTCCCCGTGGGCAGCCGGGTGGACATCGTCGTGGCGGGTGACTGGGCGGCGCTGGTCGCGGAGCCGTACGACGTCTTCGGCTGGGAGCTCCTGGTGCTGGCCGGCTCCGTCGCGGGGACGGCGTTCCTCGCCAACGGTGTGGACGGGCGGACACGTGCGAAGCGGCTGAGACGCGAGCCGCTGCCGGTGCTGCGTGTCCTGGTGCGCGAAGGTCATGACGACGGCCGTACCTGGGTGTTCGCGGCCGACGACCGGGAGGGCCTGCGGCCGGTTCTGTCCTTCCACTCGCTGCACGCCTTCGAGGAACGGGACGGGGACGACGCCGACGGGGACGAGGACGGCGCCGAGGAGGACGACGACCTGGAGGCCGCGGTCGACCTCGACAAGGTCGTGGGGATCCTGAGGGGCGAGGATCCTCTCCCGCCGCTGCGGGAGGCCGTCCTGTACGGGGTCCCCTGCACCGGCGCCGAAGTCGTCTTCGTCGCACCCGAGGGGCCGGACGACGACGAGGTCTCGGTGGAGTGCAGCGTCACCGCGGTGAAGCCCGCCGCCCCGGCGTCGACGGAGCACCGGCACCGTACGGGACGGAGCCGGCGGCAGCCCCGTGACGAGAGCGCCGTCGCCCTGACGCCCACGACGGCCCCGCGGGTGTGGCGGGCCCACGGCTTCTCGCACGCGGTGGGCCTCGCGCTGCTCGTGATGCAAGGCGGTGGCATCTGGGCCGTGCTCGACGACGGGCCCTCGTGGTCCTGGCTGTGGCTGCCGCTGGCCCTGCCGTGGCTGCTCACGGCCGTCGCGACGGCACTCACCTGGCGTATCACCGCCGACCACGACGGGCTGTGGGTCATGGGGGCCTGGCGCGTGCGGCAGGTGCCATGGGACGTCATCACCGGGGTGCGGCACTCCGAAGACCGCATCCGCGTGCACCGGGCGGAGGACTCCCCCGTCGACCTCTCCCCCACCGGCTGGGCATGGCTGGAGCGCCGCCTGGGCCGCGAGCCGCATGCGGTGCGCGCCACCGAGGAGCTGCGGGTGCTCATGCTCCAACCGGAGCTGCGGCCGCTCGAGAAGGCATCGGCGGGGAGGCAGGGCATGCCCGTCGGGCCGCCGCTGTCAGCCCTGTCCGTGCTGTGGGGTGCGGCGGTCCTGCTTCTCCTGTGACGCCTCGGCGGCGCCCCGTTCCGCGGACGGCACCTGCGGCCCGGTCCTTGGGAGAACTCCGCCGGGTGTCCGATCGGCCCTGGTTACCTGTGCGTTCCGCACATACGGAAGGTGACAGCGGCGACTGTCGGGGCCCGTGGGGGACGTGACAACGTCGTGTTCGTCACCGACCGAGGGAGTGCGCAGTGAACAAGGGGTACGCGGTCTTCTGCGACGCCGACCGTCACTTCTACGACGCGCCGCACCGCCTCGTCTTCGGCGAGGCCGGGAGTGGCGGCTCCCTCTACCGGGC
>NZ_JAPSIW010000320.1 GCF_031178505.1 Streptomyces sp.
CCGGCGCCTGGGCGCAGCGCGACGGCTTCGGCTTCGTCATCCGCGAGGAGGCCCTGCCGAAGGCCGTCACCGAGGAGGGGCTCATGGAGCTCCCCAAGACGTACGAGTGGACCACCCGGTACGCCAAGTACGGCGACGTCTTCATGAGCGACCCGTTCGCCGCCCAGAAGCTTCCCGCCTACGGCTACTACACCATCGCCATCGGCTACCCGGACTTCTTCCTGCCGGACGAGACCCAGCGGAAGATCGACGTCGTGCAGTACTTCAAGGGCGAGATCAGCCGCGACGAGAAGCTGGCGATCCTGCACAAGTACGACGCCGACTGGGTCGTCCAGTGGCCCACCCAGGGCGGTCTGCGGGCCGACGACCCGGCCCTGAAGAAGGTCGCCACCTCGCCCGAGGGCCGCGTCCTCTTCAAGGTCGTCGGCTGACGGAGCCGCTCGCACGACCACGGGGAAGGGCCCCGCGGACACCGTCCGCGGGGCCCTTCCCCGTACCCGGGTCCTCGCCGCCTCAGCGGTCCGAGGTCACCGTGACCTTCTCGTCGTTCTGGATCTGCCGGACGAGCTCCTTCACCTTGGGCATGTCCCACTTCAGGGAGCCCTGCGGCGCGCCGCCCGCGATCGGCATGTTCATCGACCGGCCGTCACCGCTGTTGACGCCCTTCATCGCGAAGAACATCTTCCCCAGGTCGTACAGCGACATGTCCTTGTCCACGATCAGCGTGTCCAGGCCCGCGCCCAGCGTCGGGTAGAGCGTGAACGGGTTCAGGATCGTGCCCGGCGTCGCCGCCTGGTTCGCCAGCGCGGACAGGAACTTCTGCTGGTTCTTCGTCCGCTGGAGGTCCGACTGGGCGAAGGCGTACCGGGTCCGGACGAAGGCGAGGGCCTGCTCGCCGTTGAGGGTCTGCTGACCGGCCTGGAAGTCGGCGCCGGACTTCTTGTCCTTGAAGCCCTTCTCGATGTTCATCTCGACGCCGCCGAGCGCGTCCACGATGTTCGCGAAGCCGGCGAAGCCGATCTCCGCGTAGTGGTCGATGCGCAGCCCCGTGTTGTACTCCACGGTCCGCACCAGCAGCTCGGGGCCGTCCATCGCGTAGGCGGCGTTCAGCTTCGAGCCGCCCCGGGGACCGAACTGCTTGCCGGACTCGGAGCCGACGAAGGACGGGATCGTCACCCAGGAGTCACGCGGCAGCGAGATCATCGTGTTCCCGCTGGAGCAGGCCGCGAGGATCATCATCGAGTCGGTCCGCTTGCCCTCGGCGGAGCCGGTGTGCAGCTTCTTCTTCTCCTCCGCCGACATGCCCTCGCGGCTGTCGGAGCCGACGATCAGGTACGTCGTGCAGTCACCCTCCTCCGGCCGCTCGATGACCTTGGAGAGGTCCACCTCGTTGCGCATCTGCGAGCTCGCCCAGGCGTAGGTGCCGATGCCCCACGCCAGGACGCCCACGACGAGCACGATCGAACCGACCTTGATCCGCTTGCGCCAGTCCACCGGGGCGCCGCCCCCGGGCCCGCCGGACCTCGGCGAGTACTGCGGCGGCACGGTCCCGTGCCCGCCGCCGTCACCGCCCCTGCCCTGGGGGCCGTACACCTGGCCCGTGTTGTAACCGGAGTCGTAGCCGGAGGCCTGGGCCTGCGTGAAGTTCGGGTTGTAGCCCTGGTCGTGCCGAGGCGGCTGCTGGGGGACCTGCGGTCGCTGCACATGACGCATGCGGCGAGGGCCCTCGGACCGAGGGTTCGCGCTGCCACGGCCGTATCCGCCGTCGTCGGGCCAGTCATTCATGCCGTCCAGTGTGCCGGGCGGCCCTTTCCCGGCGACAGGCCGGGTGGAGCATCGGGCCGGTGCTGTTGCCAAGCTGATGCAAAGCGGACGCGCCCGGGACCCGGCATAAGGTGGAGGGCATGACAGAACAGGGCGATACCCCGGGCGAGCTGCCCGGCAAGCCGACCTCCGCCTCTCGCACCACCCTCAGCCACATCATGACCAGCCACGACACCAACCTCCTCGGCACCGTGCACGGTGGCGTGATCATGAAGCTGGTGGACGACGCGGCGGGCGCCGTCGCGGGCCGGCACTCGGGCGGACCGGCCGTCACGGCCTCCATGGACGAGATGGCCTTCCTGGAGCCGGTCCGGGTCGGCGACCTCGTCCACGTCAAGGCCCAGGTCAACTGGACCGGCCGCTCCTCCATGGAGGTCGGCGTCCGGGTCCTGGCCGAGCGCTGGAACGAGTCCACGCCCGCGACGCAGGTCGGCTCCGCCTACCTGGTCTTCGCCGCCGTCGACGCCGACGGCAAGCCGCGCCCCGTCCCCCCGGTGATCCCCGAGACGGAACAGGACAAGCGCCGCTACCAGGAGGCCCAGATCCGCCGCACCCACCGCCTGGCCCGCCGCCGCGCCATCATGGAGCTCCGCGAGGCCCGCGCGGCCCAGGGCTACGACGACTGACCGGGGCGCGCGGCGGCGAGGAGAGCGGGACGGCGAGGAGAGCGGGACCCGTACGGCACGGATCGGCACGGCACCGGCGCGTGACGCACGGGTCCGCGCACCACCGGCCGGGGACCGGGCCCGTACGGGATCACCCGCACACCACCTCGTCCCCCCGGACCGCCTCGAACGGCCCGGGCTTCCCCTCCTCCTCCCCGCGCACCGGGGTGACCCCCTTGTAGTCCCCGCCCACCGTCACCTTCAGCGTCCCGCCCCGCCCGGCGGTCTCCCGCAGTTCGGCCCCCGGGAGCGCCGCCGCCAAGGTCCTCGCGGAACGGTCCCAACGCGGGTCGTACTCGACGACGGTCCGCTCCCGGACCGGCCCCGCCGCGGTCAGCGGGGTGCGGGTGGTGTCGAAGCCGGCCGCGCGCAGCGCCTCGTCGACCCTGCGGCCGAGCCCGTCCGTGCGGGTGCCGTTGTAGACCTGGACCCGGACGGAGCGCGGCGGCACGTCCACGACCGCGCGGTCCGGCGCCGTGGGGGCGGCGGAGCCCGCACCGGGGGAGACCGGGCCCGCGGAGCTCCCCTTCGGCGCGGCCAGCGGCCGGTCCTCGCGCAGCGCCTGGAACAGTTTCTGCGCCTTGGCCGCGTCCCACTTCACCGTGGAGCCGATGCCCTTCACCGGGAAGCTCATGTTCCCGACGGGCACGGACACGAACTCCGACGAGGCCGGGGTGAAACCGCGCATCGCCTTGGCGAGGGACAGCATCTGGTCCGTACCGAAGCCCTCGTCCGCCCGCACCGACCCCAGCATCGTCGTCGCGACCTGCCGGAACCGCACCGGGTTGAACAGCACCCCACCGCTGGTGAGCCGGTCGACCAGGGCCGCCAGGAACCGCTGCTGCCGCTGCATCCGGCCGATGTCCGCCGCGCCGTCGATGTGCCGCGACCGCACGTACTGGAGCGCCCGCCCGCCGTCCAGCTCGTGGGTGCCCGCGGCCAGGTCGAGCCCCGTGTACGGGTCCTTCATCGGCCGGGCCGTACAGATCTCCACCCCGCCGACCGCGTCGACGGTCCGCATGAAGCTGGTGAAGTCGACCTCCAGGTAGTGGTCGATCTTCACCCCGGTCATCGACTCGACGGTCCGCACGGTGAGCGCGGGACCGCCCTCCGCGTAGGCGGCGTTGAGCTTCACCGGGTGCGCCTCGTGCCGCTCGCCGGTGGTCAGGTCGGTGTGCTCGGGCATCTCGGCGTACGAGTCGCGGGGCAGGCTCACCACGCTCGCCCGCTCCCGGTCCCCGGAGATGTGCACCAGCATCACGGTGTCGGTGCAGTGGCAGGGCTCGCCGCCGAGCCGGTACTTCTCCTTCTCCTCGGCGGTGATCCGGTCGCGCCCGTCGGTGCCGACGACGAGGACGTTCATGCCGTGCCCGGCCTGCGGCCGGTTCTTCATGTCCTTGAAGGGGTCCACCCGGGTGATCCCGGTGTCCAGGCCGGTGACCACCGCGTGCCCGATGCCGCCCGCCGCGAGGACCGCCACGGAGAGCGCCGTCGCCATCCGCTTCCCCCACCGGGGCCGCCGGGGCCGCCCGGGCCTCCCCCGACCCGCGGCGGGTCGGGGGACGGGGCGGCGAGGGGGCGTGCGGGGCGGTGTGGGCACGGACGGACACCTCCGCGGGTGCGACAAGGGGAACCGTGAGCACCGTAGGCCCATACGATCAGCGCAAGGGCCCGCCCGCCCCGGCGGCGCGCGAGGGTGTCCCCCATTCGCGGTAACGTGGCGGGCGATACTGCTGTCTCCCGGGCGACGACCCCGGACCCCCCGAGGAATCCATGCAGCCCCCCGTCTCCGTGATCATGCCGGTCCTCAACGAGGAGCGGCACCTGCGCAACGCGGTCCGTCACATCCTGGAGCAGGAGTACGACGGCGAGATGGAGGTGGTGATCGCGCTGGGCCCGTCCACGGACCGTACGGACGAGATCGCCGCCGAACTCGTGCGCGAGGACCCCCGCGTGCGCACCGTGCCCAATCCCACGGGCCGTACTCCCGCCGCCCTCAACGCGGCGATCCAGGCCTCGCGTCACCCGATCGTGGTGCGCGTCGACGGCCACGGGATGCTCTCGCCGAACTACATCGCCACCGCCGTCCGGCTCCTGGAGGAGACCGGCGCGCAGAACGTCGGCGGCATCATGCACGCCGAGGGCGAGAACGCCTGGGAGGAGGCGGTCGCCGCGGCGATGACCTCGAAGATCGGCGTCGGCAACGCGGCCTTCCACACCGGTGGCGAGGCGGGCCCGGCGGAGACCGTCTACCTCGGTGTGTTCCGGCGCGAGGCGCTGGAGCAGCAGGGCGGCTACAACGTGGAGTTCATCCGCGCCCAGGACTGGGAGCTGAACTACCGCATCCGTGAGGCGGGCGGTCTGATCTGGTTCTCGCCGGAGCTCCGCGTGCAGTACCGGCCCCGCCCGTCGGTGAAGGCGCTCGCCAAGCAGTACAAGGACTACGGTCGTTGGCGCCACGTGGTGGCCCGCTACCACCAGGGCTCCATCAACCTCCGTTACCTGGCCCCGCCGACGGCCGTCTGCGCCATCGCCGCCGGCCTGGTCGCGGGGGCCACGCTCACCCCGCTCGGCTTCGTGATCCCGGCCGGCTACCTCGCCGCCATCACGGCCGGTTCGATCCCCGCGGGCAAGGGCCTCCCGCTCAAGGCGCGCCTGCAGATCCCGGTCGCGCTGGCCACGATGCACATGTCGTGGGGGTACGGCTTCCTCACCAGCCCGCGTTCGCTCGCGAAGAAGGTCATCGCCAGCCGCCGCCCGGCGGTCCGCGCGGAGCGCGTCTGACGCCTTCTCCGCTCCGCGCGGACGGCGACGGCCGGGTCCCTCGTGGGGCCCGGCCGTCGCCGTGTCGCGGGGCGGAGGTCAGCTCTTGCCGTCCCACCGGTAGACGGAGTAGATGTCCATGCAGTCCACCTTGTCGTCGGCGCCCTCCGGCAGGTCGCCCGCCTTCGTCACCGGCCGCTTGTACGTGTCGCCCTCGCGCCAGTCCTCGCCCACGATCAGGGTGACGGACTCGCTGCCGGTGGCGGCGCGCACGGCGGTGTCGGGCAGGCCGAGCGCCTTGGCCACGGACTGGGCGTTGGCGCGGCCCTGTTCGCCCGTCGCCTTGGGGTAGGTGACGACGGTGTCCTTGCGGCCGCCGTCCTCGCGCGAGGCCTCGGCGCGGGAGAAGCCCTTGCCCTTGAGGGTCTCGGCCATGGCGCCGGCCCGGCCCTCGACCGGGGGGCGGGTGCCGCTGCCGTCCGTGCCGTTGATGACGGCCACCCCGAAGGAGTCCGGGGCCTCCGGCTTCGCCTTGGGCTTCACGGGGCCGGCCGGCTTCGGTTTGGGCTTGGCCCCTGGCTTGTCGCCGTTCTTGTCGAGGGCGACGTCGTCCCGGAGCATCGTCCACATCTTGTCCGCGGACTCCGGGACCAGCTGGAGCCACTCTTCGGGCCTCGGCGGGTACTTCATCGTGGGAACCGTCGCCGTGGTGAGGCGGTCGATCTTCACGTTCTTCAGCTGCATCGACAGGTCGAAGAGGGCCGACACCGACTTGATCTCGTCGGAGACGATCAGCGCCTTGGTGGCCGTGTCCGCCAGGCCCATGAGACGGCCCGTGTCACTCCAGGCGTTCTGCTTCTGGAGCTGCTTCATCATGCCGTTCATGTACATGTGCTGGGCCTTGGCGCGGTTCTGGTCGCTGCCGAACGCGTGCCGGGTACGCAGCCACTGGAGGGCCTGCTCGCCCTTGATCTCGTGGGTGCCCTCCGCCAGCTTCAGCCCGGAGCCTCCCTTGACCGTCCTCGTCGAGCGGTCGTGCACACCGGTCTTGACGCAGACCGGGACACCGCCGACCTCGTCCGCCATGGCGACCACACCGGCGAAGTCGATCATCATCCAGTGGTCGATGTAGACCCCGGTCAGCGACTCCCAGGTGGTCAGCGTGCAGCCCGGTCCGCCGCGTTGCAGCGACTCGTTGATGGGCCGGTTGGTGGTGGCCGGGTAGGTGGCGTTCTCGTCCCGGCACTCCGGGATCGGGACCACGGTGTCGCGGGGGATGGAGATGATGGAGGCGTTCTCCCGGTCCGCCGAGATGTGCAGCAGCATCTGCACGTCCGCCAGCGGCCTGCGGTTCTTGTCGTTCCGCCCGCCGCCGAGGGCGATGTTCTTCTCGTCGGCGCGGCTGTCGGAACCGATCAGGAGGATGTTCAGCGGGGTGTCGCCGAGCGCGTTCGGCTTCGCCTTCTCCACACCGCTGTTGCCGCCGGCGCGGGCGCCGCCGCGGATGTTGCCGTTGAGGTGCTCGTAGTACAGGTATCCGGCGCCGGCCGTGCCGAGTATCAGCAGCGACAGCGTGATCGCGCTCCAGCGCAGCGCCTTGCGCTTGCCGGACTTCTTGGCCTGCCGCCGTGCGGCGGCCCGCCCGCCCGCGGCCGCCGGTCCCGTACCGCCGGAACCGGCCGGCCCGCCGCCGCGGCGGCGCGTGGCCCGGGGCGACGCCCCCTCGGCGCCCGCCTCGCCGGCCACGGCCCTCTCGTCCGCGCCGGTGGTGCCGTCGGCGCCGTACGGCTCGTCGTCCCAGCCCGACTCACGGGCGTGCGGAACACGTCCCCGTGTTCCCTCCCCACGCACGCTGTTGCGTCCCACCCCAAGGTCCCCTGTCCGTCAGACCAGCCTCGCGTGCGCCGCACCCCGGTGTCTCCGGGTCACTTGGCGCACACCTGCTTGTCGGCTGCTACCTTCTGCAGATCCTTCGGCGCCTGCACCGGCCCCGTGAGGGGCACCCCCGCGCCCTTGAAGTCAGCGCCGAGGACGAGCGTCATGGGCGCGCGCTCCGCGGCGTCCTGTGTCCCCGGTTTGAGCGCCGTGGCCGGCAGGCCCATCATGTCGGCCAGCTTGCGGGCCTGATCGGCCTGGTTCGGCGCGTACG
>NZ_JAPSIW010001016.1 GCF_031178505.1 Streptomyces sp.
AGCGCTCGTCCAGGCCGTGGCCCATGGCCACCTCGATGATCGTACGGAGCAGGGCGAGCTGCCCCGTCGTGGTGATCGACGGGTCGAGCGGGTTCAGGCGGATCCCGGCGTCGTTGGCGACCATCGGATCCAGGCGGATGGGAGTTATCCCCAGCTCCTGGGCGATGAGGTTCCACTCGCCGACGCCGTCCTCGCCCTGGGCGTCGAGCACGACGACCTGCCGGTCGCGGAAGCGGAGCTGGCGGAGCACGTACGTCTTCTCGAGGGCCGACTTGCCGTTGCCGGACTCGCCGAGGACCAGCCAGTGCGGGGCGGGGAGCTGCTGGCCGTACAGCTGGAAGGGGTCGTAGATGTACCCCTTGCCGCTGTAGACCTCGCGGCCGATGATCACGCCGGAGTCACCGAGGCCGGGCGCGGCGGTCGGCAGGTAGACGGCCTGGGCCTGCCCGGTGGAGGTGCGGACGGGCAGGCGGGTCGTCTCCACCTTCCCGAAGAGGAAGGAGGTGAAGGCTTCGGTGAGGACGGACAGCGGATCTCGCATCGGTCTGTGCCCCTTCGGCCCTAGCGGCGGATGCCGGTCGCGAACGGCAGAGTGTTCACAAAGGCCCGGTGGTGCTCGCGGTCGCACCACTCCAGTTTCAGGTACGACTTGCCGGCGGAGGCCCTGATCGTGCGCTTGTCCCGGGCGAGGGCCTCGGGCGAACGCGACGACACGGTGATGTACCCGACGAGGTTCACCCCGGCCGCGCCGCTTGCGAGGTCTTCACCCCGCTGGTCGAGCCGGCCGTGGGCGGCGATGTCGCGCGGGTCGACGGTGCGGTTCATCTTCGCGGCGCGGCTGGCGTCGGCCTCGTCGTTGGTCTTCTCGGTGAGCATGCGCTCGATGGCGACCTCCGTGGGCTCCAGGTCCATGGTGACGGCGACCGTGCGGATGACGTCGGGGGTGTGGACGAGGAGCGGGGCGAGGAAGTTGACGCCGACCGGGGTCATCGGCCACTCCTTGATCCAGGCGGTGGCGTGGCACCAGGGGGCGCGGGTGGAGGACTCGCGGGTCTTCGCCTGGAGGTACGTCGGTTCCATCGCGTCCAGTTCGGCGGGCCACGCGTTGCGCTTGGTCATGGCCTGGATGTGGTCGATGGGGTGGTCCGGGTCGTACATGGAGTGGACGAGGGAGGCCAGGCGGGACTGGCCGAGGGGCTGGCGGACGCGGATGTCGGCCTCGGCGAGGCGGGCGCAGATGTCGGTGAGTTCGCGCGCCATGACGACGGCGAGGCCCGCGTCGCGGTCGAGGCGGCGGGCGCCGGAGGCGTGGCGGGCGGCGCGGGCCATGGCGTTGGCCTCGGCGGCGAGTTCGCGCGTGTAGTGCATGCAGGCCACGAGGTAGGCGCGGTGCTGCTCGCTGGAGGTGGAGACCATCGACTGGAGCTGGTCGTAGGACTCGCGGAGCCAGGCGGGCGCGTGCGGGTCGCCGCGCTGGCCGACGTCCTTGGCGTGGGCGTCGGGGTCGGCGGGGAGGGTGCGGGCCAGCATCTGGAGGCGGGTGACGAAGCCGTCGCCGTTGGCCACGTGCTTGAGGAGGGTGCCGAACCGGTCGACCAGGGCCTCCTGGTCCTCGCTGTCGCGCAGGCCGACGCCGGGGCCCTCGATCTCGATGGCGGCGGTGACGGTGCGTCGGTCGGCGTGCAGGAGGACGGCGATCTCGTCGGGGCCGAAGGGGGCGGAGAGCCAGCCGACGCGGCCGATGCCGGGCGGCGGGCCGACCTCGACCTCGCGGCCGTCGAGGCGGGTGCCGGCCTCGGCGGCGCC
>NZ_JAPSIW010000321.1 GCF_031178505.1 Streptomyces sp.
CTCGCGGTTCACCGGAGCCGCCCCCCGGGCGAGTGAACCACCGCACGCGTGACCGGTGGGCCCGCGGCGGGCCGCCGCGGTGGGGACGTCCGGTGCGCCGGGGCGGGCGGGGCTCCGCCGCGCGGGTCGGCGACCGGCCCGGATCCCCTACTGCGCCAGTCGCAGGCGGACCGTGTCCGGCTCCGCGGCGGACGAGCCGGAGGCCGGCTCCCAGCCGCCGCCCGAGTCGCTCGCGTGCCAGACCTTGCCGCCGTACGCGACCTCGACGACGCGCAGATCCTCCGCCCGCGCCACCGCCCACTGCGCCAGCTCCCAGCCGCGCCGTTCCCCGGCGGCCCGGCCCGTGCCCGCCACCGGCCGGACCGGCAGTGTCAGGACCGGCGGCCCCGAGGCCGACCGGCCCGCGCTCGACCCGCCCGTCACCGGCGCGGGCACCGCCCCGCGGCCGAAGTCCCGCGCCAGCTCCTCACGCACGTGGCGCGGATCGCCCGGCCGCTGGCCCGTCACGCGCGCCGTGCAGGACAGCGCGGCCGGCGCCCGGCCCGTCAGCGCCGCGGAGAGCAGCGCCGCGTCCGGCTCGTGCTTCGCGTACGCCTGCGGGAAACCGCTCCGCTGCACCTTCTGCGCCGCCACCGTCAGCGGCAGCCGCGAGTAGCCCGGGACCTTCTCCAGCCCCTCGTAGAACCTCGTCGCCGAGTACACCGGATCCAGGATCTGCCGCGGCGTCCCCCAGCCCATCGAGGGCCGCTGCTGGAACAGCCCCAGCGAGTCCCGGTCGCCGTGCTCGATGTTCCGCAGCGACGACTCCTGCAGCGCCGTCGCCAGGGCGATCGTCACCGCCCGCTCCGGCAGCCCCCGGCCGGTGCCCACCGCCGAGATCGTCGCCGCGTTCGACGCCTGCTCCGGCGTGAACTCGTACCGGTTCTCACCGCTGCCCACACTGCACCGGGGCGCGCCTTTGCTCCCCGTCAGCTGGTGGACGGCGACGTAACCGGCGAGGCCGCAGAGCACGGCGAGGGCGGCCGCCGAACGGGCGAGGCGACCGCGACGGGCGGGGCGGGTGGGCTCGGACACGGGGCCCACCGTACTGGAGCCCGGGTTAGGGTCGGCATATGGCTGACATCACCCCGCTCGACGCCGCGCTCGACCTGTCCCAGGACGGCGCCGCGCTCACCGCCGCCCTCGTCGACTTCCCGTCCGTCAGCGGGACCGAGGGACCGCTCGCCGACGCGATCGAGCGGGCCCTGAGGGCCCTGCCGCACCTCACCGTCGACCGGTACGGGAACAACGTCGTCGCCCGCACCACGCTCGGCCGCCCCGAGCGCGTCGTGCTCGCCGGCCACATCGACACCGTGCCCATCGCCGACAACGTGCCCTCCCGGCTCGACGAGAACGGCGTCCTGTGGGGCTGCGGCACCTCCGACATGAAGTCCGGCGTCGCCGTCCAGCTGCGGATCGCCGCCACCGTGCCCGAGCCCAACCGCGACCTCACCTTCGTCTTCTACGACAACGAGGAGGTCGCCGCCGACCTCAACGGTCTCGGCAAGGTCGCCGCCGCCCACCCCGAGTGGCTGGAGGGCGACTTCGCCGTCCTCCTCGAGCCCTCCGACGGCCAGGTCGAGGGCGGCTGCCAGGGCACCCTGCGGGTCGTCCTGCGCACCGCCGGTGAGCGCGCCCACTCCGCCCGCTCCTGGATGGGCTCCAACGCCATCCACGCCGCCGCCCCCATCCTGGAGCGCCTCGCCTCCTACGAGCCGCGCAGGCCGGTCATCGACGGCCTCCAGTACCACGAGGGCCTCAACGCCGTACGGATCGAGGGCGGCGTCGCCACCAACGTCATCCCCGACGCCTGCACGGTGACCGTCAACTACCGCTACGCCCCCGACCGCAGCCCGGCCGAGGCCCTGGCGTACGTCCGCGCCTTCTTCGACGGCTGCGGCGTCGCCGAGTTCGTCGTGGACGACGAGAGCCCCGGCGCCCTGCCCGGCCTCTCGCACCCCGCCGCCGAGGCCTTCATGAAGGCCGTGGGCGGCAGCGCCCAGCCCAAGTTCGGCTGGACCGACGTCGCCCGCTTCAGCGCGCTCGGCGTGCCCGCCGTCAACTACGGCCCCGGCGACGCCATCTACGCGCACAAGCGCGACGAGCACGTCCAGGTCGACCGGATCCACCACTGCGAGGCCCGGCTCCGCGACTGGCTGACCGCACGCCTTCCGTAATTTCGCCTTTCGTCACCTCTGCCGTCCTACCCTGACCGGACCAGAAGATCGACGGATCGACGGAGGGAGCAGGCCATGGGGACCCCCGAAGGGGACACGAAGCCGGAGGAGCAGCGGCTCGGGCCGGTGCTGCGGCGCAGGGAGCAGGTCCAGCCCGGCACCACGGACCAGCGGCTGCTCGACACCGAGGGCGACTCGGAATGGGTGCACACCGACCCCTGGCGGGTCATGCGCATCCAGTCCGAGTTCGTCGAGGGATTCGGCGCGCTGGCCGAACTGCCCAGCGCCATCAGCGTCTTCGGCTCGGCCCGTACCCGGCCCGACTCGCCCGAGTACGAGGCGGGTGTGAAGATCGGCAGGGCGCTCGTCGAGGCCGGTTTCGCGGTCATCACGGGCGGCGGGCCCGGCGCCATGGAGGCGGCCAACAAGGGAGCCAGGGAGGCCAAGGGCGTCTCGGTCGGCCTCGGCATCGAGCTGCCCTTCGAGCAGGGGCTCAACCCGCACGTCGACATCGGCGTGAACTTCCGCTACTTCTTCGTCCGCAAGACGATGTTCGTGAAGTACGCGCAGGGCTTCGTCGTGCTGCCCGGCGGCCTCGGCACGCTGGACGAGCTGTTCGAGGCGCTCACCCTGGTCCAGACCCGCAAGGTGACCCGCTTCCCGATCGTGCTGTTCGGCACGGAGTACTGGAAGGGCCTCGTCGACTGGCTGCGCGACACCGTCGTCGCCGGCGGCAAGGCCTCCGAGCGGGACCTGCTCCTCTTCCACGTCACGGACGACGTGGAGGAGGCGGTCGCGCTCGTCACCAAGGAGGTCGGCCGGTAGGCCACCGCCCCCGGCCGGTCGTGGGGACGGCTCCGTCCGCCGCGACCGGCCCTTCCGGGGCGCCCGCCCCCGCTACGCCAGACCGCGCCGGGCGACGGCGGGGGGACGGTGGCCGGCGATGGAGGCCACCATGTCGAGGACCTGCTTCGTCTCGGCGACCTCGTGCACCCGGTACACCTGGGCGCCGAGCCACGCGGAGACGGCCGTCGTCGCCAGCGTGCCGAGCACCCGCTCCTTCACCGGCCGGTCCAGGGTCTCGCCCACGAAGTCCTTGTTGGACAGCGAGACCAGCACCGGCCAGCCCGTGGCGGTCATCTCGCCGAGCCGCCGGGTCGCCTCCAGGCTGTGCCGGGTGTTCTTCCCGAAGTCGTGCCCCGGGTCGATCATGATCCCGTCCCGCCGCACGCCGAGCGCCACCGCCCGCTCCGCCAGGCCGACGGTCACCCGCAGGATGTCGGCCATCACGTCCTCGTACGCGATCCGGTGCGGCCGGGTCCGCGGCTCCGCGCCGCCCGCGTGCGTGCACACCAGCCCCGCCCCGTACTTCGCGGCGACCTCCGCGAGCCGCGGGTCCACGCCGCCCCAGGCGTCGTTGAGGAGGTCAGCCCCGGCCTCGCAGACCGCCTCGCCGACATCGGCCCGCCAGGTGTCGACGCTGATCACCACGTCGGGGTGGCGGCGGCGCACCTCCGCGACGAAGCCGACCGTGCGGCGCGCCTCCTCCTCGGCCGTCACCTCCTCGCCGGGACCGGCCTTCACCCCGCCGATGTCGACGATCGCGGCGCCCTCGGCCACCGCCTGCTCGACCCGGGCGAGCGCCGGCTCGTCGCGGAAGGTCGCGCCCTGGTCGTAGAAGGAGTCCGGTGTCCGGTTCACGATCGCCATGATCACCGGCTCGTGCGGCCCGAATTCCCGCCGTCCCAAGCGCAGCATCCCTTTTGTCCTCCCTCGTGGCCGGTCGCCCGCATCGTCTGCGACCCTAACCGCCGGTGGCACATGGCACGATCGGCACGGGACGAATTCCACTCGGGGAAGAGGCGCGCGTGTTCTGGTTTCTGCTCATCACGATGGTCGTGGTCGTGGCCGCCGTGACCCTGGCCGTCGTCGGCGGCGGCGACAGCGAGGTGCTGCCCGAGGTGGCGCCCGAGCAGCTCGTCGACCCCCTGCCGGTCACCCGCCCCGTCGACCGCGCCGACGTGGAGGCGCTCCGGCTGCCCGTGGCCGTCCGCGGCTACCGCATGGAGGACGTGGACGACGTCCTCGTACGCCTCGGGGCCGAGCTCGCCGAGCGCGACGCCCGGATCGCGGAGCTGGAGGAGGCCCTGGCGGGCGCGGTGCCGGGCCGGGCCGCCGGCGGCGACGACGCGGGCGTCCAGGACTCCGGCGCCGCACCCGGCCCGGGCCCCGTGTCCGGCTCCGGTGGCGCGGAAGGGGAGCGCGCGTGACCGGCGAGGCGATCCCCGGGCCGGACGGCCGGCTGCGCTGCCCCTGGGGCCTGTCGGCCCCCGACTACGTGACGTACCACGACGAGGAGTGGGGCCGCCCCGTCCACGGCGACGACGCCCTCTTCGAGCGGCTGTGCCTGGAGGCCTTCCAGTCCGGCCTGTCCTGGATCACGATCCTGCGCCGCCGTGAGGGCTTCCGGCGCGCCTTCGCCGGTTTCGAGATCGCCGCCGTCGCCGCGTTCGGCGAGGCGGACCGCGAGCGGCTCCTGGCCGACGAGGGCATCATCCGCAACCGCGCCAAGGTCGACGCCACCCTCGCCAACGCGAAGCTGCTGGCGCAGTGGTCCCCGGGCGAGCTGGACGGGCTCATCTGGTCGTACGCCCCCGACCCGGCGCACCGTCCCGTCCCGCGCACGGTCGCGGAGGTCCCGGCCGTCACCGAGGAGTCGACGGCCCTGTCCAAGGCGCTCAAGAAGCGCGGCCTGCGGTTCGTCGGCCCCACCACCGCCTACGCCCTCATGCAGGCCTGCGGCCTCGTGGACGACCACGTGACGGGCTGTGTGGCCCGGGGCGGGAACTGACACGGGCCGCCCCGGGCGGCCGGTCACCGGCCCTTGTACGCCGGCTTCTCCTTGGCGACGAAGGCGCGCACAGCGATCGTGTGGTCCTCCGAGGCGCCCGCGAGGGTCTGCAGCTCGTCCTCCTTGTCCAGGGCCTCGGTGAGCGAGTGGTCGGCTCCGTAGGCGAGGGACTCCTTCAGGGCGGCGTACGCGACGGTCGGCCCCTGCGCGAGGCGGCGGGCCACCTTCTCCGCCTCGGCGGCCAGCTCGGCCGCCGGGACGAGGCGGTTCACGATGCCCAGCTCGTACGCCTCCTGGGCGCTGATCGAGCGCGGGAAGAGGAGCAGGTCCGAGGCGCGGCTCGCGCCGATCAGCCGCGGCAGCGTCCAGGACACGCCCGAGTCCGCCGTCAGCGCCACGCCCGCGAAGGAGGTGTTGAACGAGGCCGTGTCCGCGACGACCCGGTAGTCCGCCGCGAGGGCGAAACCGAAGCCCGCGCCCGCCGCGACACCGTTCACGCCCGCCACGACGGGCTTCTTCATACCGGTGAGGGCCCGCACGATCGGGTTGTAGTGGTCCCGGACCGTCGTCATGGTCTCCCGGGTGCCGGACTCGGCGTCCTGGAGCAGCAGGCCCACGTGCTCCTTCAGGTCCTGGCCCACGCAGAAGGCGCGGTCGCCCGCGGCCGTGAGCAGCACCGCCCGGACGGCGGGGTCGGCGCCCGCCGCCTCGGCCGCGTCCCGCAGGGCCACCTTGGCCGCCACGTTCAGCGCGTTCATGGCCTCGGGCCGGTTGAGGGTGATGGTGGCGAGCCCGTCGCTCACCTCGTACAGGACCGTGTCGGCCATCGGGGACCCCTTCGCCTCTTTGCGTCGTTGACCCGCCCAGCATGGCGGAGATCATCCCGACCGCCCATGTGAGCTGCGTCAAAGAATTCCGGACGCCTTGGTCACCCGTGGCGGCGAAGTATCGCAGGCGGATCGCCGAAATGAGGGGTTTTGCGGAAGCGCGTTGCCCAAGCGATGCGGATCGATGTTGGTCATCGGGTCCTGCGATGCGGGATAATGACCTGGAAGCAATGTGTTCGAAGCCGGTGACGCGTGCTCCATCCCATGGGGCTGCCCGGCTGTCGATGAGCTGGTTTCAGGAAGGGGAACGAGCATGGCGGCCATGAAGCCGCGAACGGGTGACGGCCCGCTCGAGGTGACCAAGGAGGGGCGGGGCATCGTCATGCGCGTTCCGCTCGAAGGCGGCGGTCGGCTTGTCGTCGAGCTGACCCCGGACGAGGCCCAGGCACTGGGCGACGCCCTGAAGCAGGTCGTCGGCTGACGCGTACACGACTCTTCACCGCTGCCCCGGACGGCTCCGCCGCTCCGGGGCAGCGGTGTTTCGGCGGCGGGGTCCGGGGAGGCCCGTGCCGCTCCGGCGGCGGGTCTCCGGGGCCCGTACGGCCCGGCTCAGCCCCGCCGCACCGCGCACAGCAGGCCGTCGCCCACCGGCAGCAGCGTCGGCAGCAGCTCCTGGCTCTCCCGCACCGCGCGCAGCAGCTCCCGCACCCGCTGCACCTCGGCCGGCTGGGCGGAGGAGTCCACCGTACGGCCGTCCGCGAAGGCGCCCTCGAAGCAGACGACACCCCCGGGCCGCAGCAGGCGCAACGATTCAGCGAGGTAGTCCAGGTACTCCAGCCGGTCGCCGTCGCAGAAGACGAGGTCGTACCCGCCGTCCGCGAGCCGGGGCAGGACGTCCAGGGCGCGCCCGGGAATGAACCGCGCCCGGTTGCCGGCGAACCCCGCCGCGCGGAACGCCGTCTTCGCCACCTGCTGCCGCTCCGGCTGCAGGTCGACCGTCGTCAGGACCCCGTCCGGGCGCATCCCGAGCAGCAGATAGATGCCCGACACGCCGGTGCCCGTCCCGATCTCCGCCACCGCCTTGGCGTCCGCCGACGCGGCGAGCAGGCGCAGGGCCGCGCCCGTACCCGGCGACACCGAGGGAAGCCCCGTCTCGCGGGCCCGCTCCCGGGCCCAGCGCAGAGCTTCGTCCTCGGCGACATAGGCGTCGGCGAACGCCCAGCTCGTCTGCCGGTTGGCGGTAATGGCCCTCTCCTGTCCCCGTAGTTGACGCAACGGTGACTGTATCCGCTGTCAGCGGGAACCCGCAGATGGGACCGGGCGTTCACAGAAGGCGGAGGGTGAGCCCGGTCAGCCGGGCGAGCCCGTCCCAAATTCGCGTAAAGATTCTTATCCGGAGCTAACGGGCGAGGTGGCTATGGTAGGGGCTCCACTGGACACCACCAGAGCCGACAGGGGAGGTGCGGCTGCGCCTGTGGATCGGGGAGGAGTGCTT
>NZ_JAPSIW010000322.1 GCF_031178505.1 Streptomyces sp.
TCACGCTGCCTCAACCCGGAAAGCACCACCTATGAGAAGCATTAAACATCTCCTCACCTTGCTGTTCGCGGCTGTCCTCGCCAGCGGTCTGGCCGGCGGGACCGCCCTGCTTGCACCGGGCACGCCGCTTGTTGCGCATGCTGCCAGCCCCGCGCCTCCGGATGGTCGTGTGGTGGTTGACCGGGGGCACGTCGACCTCGCTCCCCGCTTCGTCGACGGTGCGTGGCGTGTCCAGGTTCGCGATGGCACCCTCGAACCATCAGTGTGGCGTGAGACGGACGATGTAGTGTTCCACGTTCGCGATACCGCCGAACTGACCATGCCGGATGACCCCGCCTACGCGTTCGTCGGAAAGGCTGCGGGGCAGGCAGTTCATGTGGTACCCCAGACGGAGATGCCAGGAGTCGTCTGGATCGGTTGGAACACGCAGGATCCGGGCGTGATTGAGGGTGTTAAGCGGCAGATTGCTTACACACTCGTGGACGTGGAGGGCCCCGGCGATCTCCTGCTCTACCTCCAGAGCGGCAACCTTACGGCCCCGCAGGTGCTGTGGGATTCGCGTGAAACCGGGCTCCAGGATATCTTCATGGACACCAACGTCCACACTCACGGGAACTGGATCTTTACGGAGCCGGGCACGTACCTGCTCACGGTCGAATTCGCCGCCGAACTCGCCGACGGGACACCCTTGGTGGACCGGAAGGTGCTGCGCTTCGCCGTCGGCGACTCAGCGGACACTCAGGCGGTGTTCGACGCCGTTCCCGCCGCAGCCGAGGGGAAGACGGAAACCAGGGGCAACAAAGGCGGGGCCGAGGCTGCGACACTGGCGGGAACGGGGCCGTTCGGCCTTCCTGCAGAAGCGGTGACGGCCGCTATGACGGGGGTGGGTGCCGTCGGAATCCTCGCGATTGGGGTGATCGTCGCAGTCGCGGCCGTGCGTGGACGACGCGCCAAGGCAGCCGCAGCGGCGGAGCTTGTTCATGCCCGCGGGCCCGAACGGGAGCCCGCCAAAGCCGGGGAGACGCGGGCGTGAGCGCCTTGGCTTCCGGAAATGCCGCCGCAGGAGGATGCGTTCTTGGCCCTCCTGCCCCGCTTATCAAGGTTGCGAACCTTGCCGTGCGACTCAGCGGGCGGGAGGTGCTCACGGACGTGGATCTACAGGTCAGGGCCGGAGAACTCGTGGGACTGGTAGGCCCCAATGGCGCAGGTAAGACGACGCTCCTGCGCTCGATCCTCGGGCTCGTGAAGCCATCGAAGGGTTATGTGCACGTCAGCGCGGCGCGGATCGGCCGGAGCCGCCAGCGGCTCGGCTACGTGCCGCAGAAGCACGAGTTCGCGTGGGAATTCCCCATCACGGTCGAGGACGCCGTTATGACCGGCCGCACTGCAGCCCTGGGCTGGCTGCGGCGTCCCGGCCTCGAGGACTGGCGCGCTGTCAACGCCGCGCTCGACCGCGTCCAGCTGGCCGATCTGCATCACCGCACGGTGGGGGAGCTCTCTGGTGGGCAGAAGCAACGCGTCCTGGTGGCCCGCGCACTGGCCCTGGTGCCGCAGGGTCTCCTGCTCGACGAGCCGTTCACCGGGCTGGATATCCCTACTCAACAGCTTCTCACCGGGCTCTTCGAGGAACTGACCTCCGAAGGAACGGCCATAGTGATGGCAACCCATGACCTGGCCGGCGCCGTTGCGGATTGCACGCGCCTGTGCCTCGTGAACCGGACCGTCGTGGCCGACGGGACGCCGGCCGACGTCGTAGCGACTGACGGGTGGATGCGGGCCTTTGGTGCGCAACCTTCGCTGGGAACCCATTCCCGGCGAGGGTTTGGAACCGGGCCAAACACTGTGCTGCCTGCCGAACAGACCGAAATGGTGGGTGCCTGATGTCCTTCGCTGATTTCCTCGCCGATCTGGCTAACCCGGACCTCGCCTTCCTCCCGCGTGCGCTGCTCGTGGCTGTCGCCTCGTCAGTACTTTGCGGGATCGTGGGTAACTTTGTGGTGTTGCGGGGCATGGCCTTTATCGGCGATGCCGTCTCACATGCCGTGTTTCCGGGCCTCGCCGTCGCGTTCGTCCTTCAAGGCAATCTGATCCTCGGTGGAGCGGTGGCGGGAGTAGTCACGGCACTCCTGATCGCAGTGTTCACTCAGCACCGCCGGCTGCGCGAGGATTCGGTCATCGGTGTGTTCTTCGCTGCGGCGTTCGCTCTGGGTATCGTCGTGGTGAGCCGCGCGCCAGGATATTCCGGCTCGCTTGAGTCCTTCCTCTTCGGCTCGATCACGGGGATCCCGGATGAGGACGTCATCACGGTTGCCGTAGGCACGGTCCTCGTTCTCGGCGTTCTGGCCGCGCTGCACAAGGAGTTCGTGGCCGTGAGTATCGACAGGGATATGGCGCGCGCGTCGGGGCTGCCCGTGATGTGGCTCGACATGGCACTCTATGTGCTCGTGACCATCGCGGTGGTCCTTTCTCTCCAGACCATCGGTACCATCCTCGTCCTCGCCCTCCTCATAACACCGGCCGCAACCGCGCGCCTGCTCACAGACAGCCTGGGCCGCATGATGCTCCTCGCGCCGCTCATCGGAGGAGGCGCGGCAGCAGTGGGCCTCTATGTGTCATGGAGCTGGGACCTGCCCGTCGGCGGGACGATCGTGCTCGTGGCCACCGGACTGTTCGTCGCGGCATGGGCTGCGGCGCCCCGGCATGGAATCCTCTGGCGTCTGGTCCACCGCAAGACGCCGAACCCGCCCGATCAAGTGTCTGAGCCGGCTGAATTGACTAAGGCGGCGTAAACCAGTAGGGTCCAGCTTGTTTGAGAATCATTCTCAATAACGATGGTCATCCACCGTCCGCACACCACTCGCACCAGAAAGGTGCCCATGCTGCACTCTTCCATTTCGGTCTCCTCATCCTCAACGTCCGGAGCGCACACACCCACAGCGACAGTAAGGCCCCGCAGGTCCCTGGGGCTTGCCGGGTCA
This sequence comes from Streptomyces sp., assembly GCF_031178505.1. Classification (GTDB taxonomy): domain Bacteria; phylum Actinomycetota; class Actinomycetes; order Streptomycetales; family Streptomycetaceae; genus Streptomyces; species Streptomyces gulbargensis. The sequence goes on from NZ_JAPSIW010000322.1 coordinate 2,979, forward strand.
GTGGCCGCCGGCGTCGCGGCGCTCGTCCTCGCATTCGGGGTCCCGGCCGCTAGTGCCGCGACCTACCACGTCTCACAAGGGCATGCTGACATTGCCCGCGCGAGCATCAACCCCACGGCAAACAAGCTCATCCTGGGCCTCAACCATGAGTACACGGGCGCGTACTACACGGCTGCCCAGGTTGCTGCGTCGCCCACCAAAGAACCGGTGGTCGACGTCGTGGTGACCCAGCGTGAGGGCTCTTCGTGGGTTATCAAGGCCAACGACTCCAATCCGTCCCAGCTCCTCGCGGGCTTCGCCCTGTCCGGCTCGGAAGCACCCGAGGGGATCGGCGCCGAGGGAGTTCTCGTCAACGGTGACCGCATTGCCTACAGCGTTGTCCCGGCGTCCGGGAACCCGGGCAGCGTAAGCGTTGTGTTTGATTCGACCCAGAACGTTGTTTCCTCGGGAACCACACACACCGCGAGGGTGGCAGACGTGACGGCCCCCGAGGCGCTCCACGTCCACCCGAAGTGGACCTTTTCCGCAGCGGGTACCTACTACGTGACCATCAAGGCCTCGAACGTTGAGGGCAAAGTAGCTGCGTCCGATCCTCTGACCTACAAGATCGTCACCAAATAGTCGACGGCGGGTGCCGGGATTCTCATCCCGGCACCCGCGGGGCATCCCGCCCCAAATCCCACCCGCACCCTGGAAAGCCACAACGTGACCCGGTTAAGACCCCTCCGCACCGCTTCCGCCGTGGTCCTCCTGACCGCCGCGCTGCTCAGCTCCGTCGCGGGGGTCCCGGCGTGGGCCACCGAGCCGGCTCCTGCACCCGCGCCGCCCACGTCCACTGCTTCCGAGCCTGAACCGGTTGACCCGGCTCCAGCCCCGGACCCAGATCCGGCCACCGAGCCTTCAGGCCCGACTCCCACACCGGACACAGATCCCGCCCCTGAACCTTCAAGCCCGGCTCCTGCCCCAGCGCCTTCCGTCGACTCGAGCACGCCGGCGCCGTCCGCGTCTGAACCGCTCACCCCGACAGACCCAGCCGTGGGCGCAGATCCTGACGCCGCCACCGGGCCGACTGCAACTGCAAAGCAGGGCGAATCCTCGGAGTCCTCCGGGCTGCGGACGGTGCGCACGAGCGCGGGCGACCTTCCTGTTCTCGACCACGGCCGCGTGAGCCTCGCACCCAAGATCAACCCGTTCGCGGGCAACCCGCTTGTCGTTGAGACGATCACGCCGGGCTACGGTGTGGACACGGAGCATTGGGGCTCCGGTTTCAACGGCGATTACCGGAACCAGCAGTTTTTCCCGGCCGGAGGCGCGGTCCTCAACATCCCGGCCGCGGATCGCGCGGACGATGGCACCTACACCACACCAGGAATGGCCCTGGACGGGACAGTAGGCACCTCCGGGCTGACGCCGGTGGATTACGCGACAGGGCAGAACGCGCGGCTCTTCCTCCAGACCCACTTGCTGAATGGGCAGGCTGACTTCATGATTCCGGATGCGCAGCCGGAGATCAACCGGCGCTCCACGGCCACAACAGACCTGAGACCCAGCACGAACGGGTACCTGGCCCTGACCGGGGCTTTCACGCCTGAAGGCACTCACGCGACGGTGACGGGGCGGGGCCCGGGCGGGGTGGCGACGTCGGCAGGATGGGACACCCGCACACTCGGCTCTGACCCCGCACAACCGCGGCTCGGCATGAGCCCGAACAACTCCATCTACGCACTCCAGGCCGGCTTCAGCGCTCCGGGCGTCTATTGCCTCACCATCGAGATGGCACCCGTCCTGCGCAGCAGCGGCAACCAGCCCGCTCCGAGCACGGCAACTTACACGGTGGTGGCCGGGGACCTTCCGGCGACGGTTCCAATGTGCAGCGCCGGAGGCAGGCCTGATCCTGTCCCAGGTGACGGTGGCCCCGGCCCGGGCGGGCCCGCTGAGAAGCCGGTGACTGTCTTCACCACTGGCCATGTTGACGTCCGCGCCCCGCTGGCCAACGACGGCGGGTCCCTTGCCCTGCTCATCGACGCCGGTACCTACGGCCGCATTCCCTTCCGTGACGTTGTTACTTCCGGGCTCGAGCAAACCACAGTTCCCTCACCCAGCGCCGCCTCGGACCTGTCCGCGATAGCACCAGCCGGCAGCCCTCTCTGGTTCTGGAGCGAAGGAGGAGGCAACTCCTCGACACATCTCTGGCCGGGTGTGAGCGGGCAGGACTTCGTGCCGGGATCTATGGGCCCCTACTCGTCACAGGACCTTAGCCTGATGGAGGTCCGCGGTCCCGCAGGCGGTTCGTTCGCCCTCTACGACAGTCGGGCTGTGACCGAACGTTTCGACCCGTCGTCGCTCCTTTGGTCCACGCGCAGCGGGCTGCCGCAGAGCCTTTCCGTGGGAGCCGCTAACCACCGCCACTTCACGTGGGCGTTCACTGCAGAGGGCAAATACTGCCTGGCCATCAACGCCAAGATGCTCAAGGGTGACGGCACACGCGTGGGCCAGGACGCCCGCCTGACTGTCTGGGTCGGCGATCCTGCCAAGGCCAAGGACCAGGTCCCGTGCGACCGTCCCGCCGGGCTCGACGGCCTGGCCACGCTCTCACACGGCAAGGAGCCTGTGGCCGTAACGGAGCCCGACCGCAAAGTGGCGGACACCGGGCTCGTGGCACTGGAACCCCGTCTCGATGAAGGAAAAATTGCAGTGGGCGCACGCGTTCACACCACCACCACGGCGTCTGCCCGGGACGTCGATCCAAGCCGGATCGTCATCTCGAGCTCAGTCCGCAATGGCACCAACTATGTCTTCGGACCCGACGGCGCATGGGGTGCGCCCGGTCTGCGCTTTTCAACGGACCGGCTCGACCCCGCGGGGATCGTAGGGGAGGCCGGGGTTAGCCTGGGCACCGTAATCGGGCCGGGAACTGTTACGGCGGAGCGCTCGACCGGCGCTGTCCTGTCCTCCGATACCTCAGCGGGGCGGACCCAAGCGGACCTCGCCCCGCGCTCGCTCAACATGCTGGTGTGGAGCTTCTCTGCGCCCGGCGTGTACTGTGTCCCACTCACATTTTCGGCTGTTCCTAAAGTAACGGGGGCAGCCTCGAGCACGACGACGACTCTCACCATCGCGGTAGGGAGCACCACGCCGGGGGAGCCTGACTACGTCAACCGTGTCGCCGTCGTACCCTGCGCGTCCGGCGGGACCGGCACCGGGCCGGCCCCGGCCCCAACGCCCAAACCGACGCCGGATCCCGGCACGGGCACGCAGCCCAGCAACGTGACCGTCATCGGTGCTGGGCACCTTGACCTGGCGAGCCGCCAGCTGGGCGGCATGTTCACCACCCAGGTTAAGGACTCCAGCCAAGGCACCGTCGTCTATCGTGACCCTGCCAAGACCGTCCTGCAGGTCCGCGATGCAGCCCGCAGACCTGTCACTGCTGGCTCGCCGTTCGGGTTCATCGGCACCGAAGGCTCCACTGCCTATGTACTGGGGCAAAGCGAGGAGGCAGGGCTCATCTGGCCCGGCTGGTCCACAGAAGAGGTCCCAGAAGCCGGGGACGTGACATGGACGCTCAAGAAGCTTGGCACCACAGGCAGCGAGGGTGCGGCACCCGGGAAGATGGCCTTGTACCAGCTGGGCACGTTCGGCGCAGCTGCAATGAAGTTCAACACCACGGACGGTACGAACCAGTTCACCATTCCGTCCGGCGTCCACCAGCATGGCACGTGGGTGTTCTCCCACCCGGGGGTGTACTGCATGGCGTTCAATCGGACTGCAGCCACGGGTGCCAGCAGTGACTTCACCGTCGCGTGGACCGTGGGCGAGTCAGTGGACGCATCGACGGTGGATCCCGGCGACTGTTTCGCGGGGAAGTCCATCGACACAATCGACGGCGGCGTGAAAACCGCGCCGATCGTCTCTACCAGTGCGGTGCCTGATGCTGCACAAGGTGCGGCAGGCGGCCGGGCGGTTGCGGGCAGCCCCGTGGGACCCGGCACGGTCTGCCTGCCCGGTGCGCCTGCGAAGGCGGGCGGTGCCCTGCCCGGTTGGCTGGAGGAATCCGAAACTGGCAAGGCCAGCACATCCGCCGGGGCCGGGATCGCGGCCGGCGCAGCAGTGATCGCCGCCGGGCACGTGGACTACGCGACCCGCGTGATTGACGGGCGCCTGCGCTCCTTTCTGAAGGACGGAACCACCGCCGTGCCGGCCTGGCGGGAGCCGGGCGAGGTTGTCCTGAATGTGGGAGCCAGCGCTGCCACCCGCATACCGGAGGGCGCATTCGGCTTCCTCGGCGAACCTGGAGCGATCGTGTACCAGTTGCCGCAGACGCAGGCCGCAGGCCTTCCATGGCTGGGGTGGAACACCCAATCGCTGGGGTCCGATGTGGTGGGGCCCGTGACCTGGTCGCTCGATAACGT
>NZ_JAPSIW010001017.1 GCF_031178505.1 Streptomyces sp.
ACTGGGTGGCGAGCCCCGGCCGCTCGGCCGCCTTCAGCCGGTCCGCGCGCCAGCGTGTGGTGTGCGGGCCCGCCGCCAGCGGCCCCTGCTCGCCGTCCTTCAGGAACGCCACGTACCGGGCGCCGAGATCCTTCGGCGCGACCGCCAGCGCCCCCTCGCCCCCGCCGACGGGGACCGCGTACCCCTCCTCCTCGGCGAACTCGGGCACCGTGGCCGTACCGAGGATCACCAGGTGGGCGACCTCCCACGGCTGGTCGGGCCCGTTCCGTACGAAGGTCAGCAGCCAGCGGTTGTCGGCGGCGCCCTCGTCGACGTCCCGGTTCGAGTCGGCGTCCGCGAGGAACCAGCGCGGCCAGCCCGCCTTGCGCGGCAGCGCGAACCGCGCGTCCGTCAGCTCCAGCGGCAGGTGGTTCGGGTTCCCGGTGGGGGCGGTGACCGCCCGCGCGCGCAGCCCCGCCTGGTTGATCGCCCCGAACGGCCCGGTGACCCGCCCCGCGGCGAGGGCCGGGTCGTGCTTCTTGTCGGCCCGGTTGTACGCGGCGGTGAACTCCGCCAGCGCCCGCGCGGCCTCCTCCCGGGAGGCCGGCGGCAGCAGCTCCAGCTCGCCGTGCACGGTCACGCAGCCGCTCGCCGTCAACGCGAGCGCGAGCGCCGCGGCGGTCATCACGACCCCGCGCGCCGCGCGTCCCCGCGCCGCACGGCCGGCCGCCGCGGTGGCCCGTCCGCCGCTCGCGCCCCCGCGTGCCGGCAGCCGCCTGCGCGCCTGCGGTTCCGACTCCGACCGGGACTGCTCCAGCGGTCGCCTCAGCCTTCTCATCGGTCGCCTTCTGCTCCTCCACCCGGCACGGACGCCCCCGACCTTATCGGGGCCGGGGAGGCGGCCGATCCGGGGACCGGGGACCGTGACCGGGCCGGGACCGGAATCCGTGGTGCGCCCCTGCCGCCCGGTCCCCGGATGGTTCAATTCCGACATGAACACGACCGCGTACGGCAGTTCCGCCACCGAGATCGACGTCCTCCGGGTCTTCTGCGCGGGCGACGGCCGGCACGGCAACAGGCTCGGGGTCGTACGGGACGGGCGCGGGCACCCCGACGAGGCCGCCCGGCAGGCCCTCGCCAAGGAACTCGGCTTCAGCGAGACCGTGTTCGTCGACGACCCCGAGCGCGGGATCGTCGACCTCTACACCCCCGGCGTGCGCCTGCCCTTCGCCGGACACCCGCTCGTCGGGACCGCCTGGCTGCTCGACCTGGAGGTCGTGCGCCCGCCCGCCGGCGAGGTGTGGGTGCGCGGGGACGGCGAGTTCACCTGGATCGAGGCCCGCGCCGAGTGGGCGCCGCCGCGCACCCTGCGCCGGTACGGCTCCGCCGCCGAGGTCGAGGCGCTGGAGGTGCCCGAGCCCGGTGAGTGGATCTACGCCTGGGCGTGGGAGGAGGAGGCCGCCGGCCGGATCCGGGCACGCGCCTTCCCCGGGCGCGGCGACGGCATCGACGAGGACGAGGCCACCGGCGCGGCGGCGCTGCTGCTCACGGCCGAACTCGGCCGGGCCCTGAACATCACCCAGGGCCGCGGCTCCCAGCTCCTCACCGCCCCCGGACCCGGCGGCATCGTGGAACTCGGCGGCCGGGTCCTTCTGGAGGCGACGCTCACCCGGTGAACCCGGTGAGGGGCTCGGGGCCCCCGCCGCTTCACGCGCTGAGCGGGAACTCGGCCCCCAGCTCGCGGAAGACGGCCGTGTTGAAGGCGAAGGCGCGCCGGCACTCGTCCACGATCCGCTGCTTCTCCAGGTCGTCGGCGTCCACCCC
>NZ_JAPSIW010000323.1 GCF_031178505.1 Streptomyces sp.
GGCATCGGCTCCGCGAAAGGTCAGGCCCTCGGGCCACCGCAGGGCGCCGGCCGCGGCGCGGCGTCCTGCGGCCGCGGCGGCCACCGGAATCACCGGGCCGGCGGGTGCCGAGACCGATCCAGATCCGGACCTCGGTGCCGCCGAGCACCGAGTGGCCGATCCTGACGTCGCCGCCGGTGGACTCGGCCATGCGGCGCACGATGTCCAGGCCGAGCCCGGTCGAACCGGCCCGTTCCCCGCTGTTGCCGCGGGCGAGCGCGGCGGCCGGGTCGGCGATGCCCGGGCCGGCGTCGGAGACGAGGACGATGACGGCGTCCTCGCCGTTGTGCAGGTCGACGGAGAAGGCGGTGCCCTCAGGGGTGTGCCGGAAGACGTTGCCGAGGAGCGCGTCGAGCGCGGCGGCGAGTTCGGGCCGGGCGACGGGGATGCGGACCGGCCGGTCCACGCCCGCGACCCGGACCCGGCGCCCCTCGTCCTCGGCGAGCGCCGACCAGAACCCCATGCGCTCGCGGACCACTTCGGCCGCGTCGCAGCCCGCGCCCGCGCCGGTGGCCTGGGTCCGCGGCTTCGCCTCCCGGGCCGTACGGATGATGGTGTCGACCTCACGCTCCAGCTGTTCGACGGCGGCCCTGGTCTGGTCGGCGGCCGGCCCCGAGCCGAGCGAGGCCGCGTTGAGCCGCAGCACCGTGAGCGGGGTGCGCAGCCGGTGGGAGAGGTCGGCGGCCAGTTCGCGTTCGTTGGCGAGGAGCTGGACGACCTGGTCGGCCATGGCGTTGAACGCGACGGCGGCCGACTTGAGTTCCGGCGGCCCCTCCTCGGGTACGCGGGCGCCGAGCTTCCCCTCGCCCAGGTCGTGGGCGGCGCCCGCGAGACGCTGGGCGGGCCGGACCATGCGGACGCCGAGCCGGTCGGCGACGGCGACGGAACCGACGACGAGGGCGGCGCCGACCCCGGCGAGGACGAGCCAGGCGGTGGCGACCCCGTTGCTGACCTCGCCCTCGGGCACGAAGAGTTCGACGACCGCGACCTGGCCGCTGCCGACCGCCGTGGGCTGGAGCAGCGCGAAGCCGCCCGGTACCTCGGTGATGGAGGCGCGGCCGAGCGCGCGCGTGGTGGCGAGGTCGGCCGTACCGGCCCGGCGGGTGCCGATCTCCAGGGCCCGCCCGCCCGGCCCGGCGCCGGGCACGTGGACGGCGAGGCGCCCGGCCGCCCCGTCCTCGGTGGTGGCGACGGCCCTCTCCAGCTCGGCGCGGTCGGTGGTGATGGCGAGGACCGGGGCGAGACCGGCGGCCTTGCGCTCGGCGTTGGAGAAGGCCCGGTCGCGGGCCATCTCGGCGACGACCAGGCCGAGCGGGACGGCGAAGGCGACGACGACCATGACGGTGACCGCGAGGGCCACCTTGACGAGGGCCCATCTCACGGTCGCGGCCCCGCGCCGCCGTCCGCGCCCGTTCCCGCCCCCGCTCCGGCTTCCCGGGGCGGTTCGAGCTTCACCCCGACCCCGCGCAGGGTGTGCAGGTAGCGCGGGCGCGCCGCCGTCTCGCCCAGCTTCCGGCGCAGCCACGACAGATGGACGTCGATGGTCTGGTCGTCCCCGTACGCCTGCCGCCACACCTCCGCGAGCAGCTCCCTGCGCGGGACGACCACGCCGGGCCGTCCGGCGAGGTAGGCCAGCAGGTCGAACTCGCGCCGGGTCAGATCGAGCACGGCCCCGTCCAGTTCGGCCTGGCGCCGCAGCGGATCGACGGTGAGCCCGCCGACCCTGAGCACCCGCGACGGGGGCACCTCCCCGGTCCCGGCCCGCGCCCTGCGCAGGACCGCCGCCATCCGGGCCGAGAGGTGGTCCACCGAGAACGGCTTGGTGAGGTAGTCGTCGGCACCCGCGTTGAGGAGCCGTACGATCTCGGCCTCGTCGTCCCGGGCCGTCGCGATGATCACCGGTACGTCGGTGATGCCGCGCAGCATCTTCAGCGCCTCGGCCCCGTCCAGATCGGGCAGTCCGAGGTCCAGGATCACGACGTCGAAGCGGACATGGGCTACCTCGCGCAGCGCCTCCAGAGCCGTGCCGACGCTCCGTACGGTGTGGGATTCCGCGGGCAGCGCCGTCAGGTGCCTGATGAGGGCGGAGCGCACGAACGGGTCGTCCTCGACCACGAGCACACTTGCCATGGGCGGCACCGTACGCCATCCGGGGGACCGGGTACGCGGGTCCACCCGACCGCCCGCACCGGCGCGGGGTGGTGCAGTATGGCCCGGATGCGAAGAGGACTCGTGCACGCGCTGGCCTGGTCGCTCGCCACCGGCGCGGCGGTCACCCTGTCCTGGTGGGGGGTGCACACGGTGCTGGCCGGCACCGCCTACGACCCGCCCCGTGCGCTGCCCCTGCCGGCCGTCGCCACCGGCGGCGAGGACCAGCGGGCGTCCTCCACCCACCGCCCCTCCCCGCCTCCTTCCTCGCCTCCGCCGCCGTCGCCGGTCTCCTCCGCCCCCGCGACCCCGGAACCCTCGAGGGGCGGCGGCGCGGGCACCCGTGCGCCGTCCTCCGCTCCCCCGTCGTCCGCGCCGGCGCCCGCGACGACCCCGCCGGCCGCTCCGCCGTCCCGCGCGCGGGGCTACACCGTGGACGGCGGCAGGGTCACCTTCGATCTCGGGGAGTCCTCGGCCGAGCTGGTGTCGGCGACGCCCGCGTCCGGCTGGCGGATGCAGGTGTGGAAGCAACCGTCGTGGATCCGGGTCACGTTCACCCGCGACGGCCGGGAGCAGTCGGTGTTCTGCGTGTGGCACGACACCGCGCCCCGCGTGCAGATCGAGGACCGGCGGGCGTAGTCGCCGCCCCGTCCTACCGGAAGACGGAGGGCGGCGGTACGGGGGAGGGCTTGGCACCCGCGTCGGTGACGGGGGCCGCCCCGCCGGTGAGGTCGGTGAGGGCGCGGCCGTGTTCGACCCGGCCCGGGTGCGGGTCGCCGGCGACCCGGCGGGTCAGCTCCGCGACCGGGAGTTCCCGGTCGGAGGCGACCAGCACCGCGTTGCCGAAGCGCCGGCCGCGCAGCACGGTCGGGTCGGCGACGAGGGCCAGTTCGGGGAAGACGCGGGCGGCCGTGGCGACCTGGCCGCGCAGGTGGGCCAGGGGCGGGCCGTCGGCGAGGTTCGCCGCGTAGAGGCCGCCGGGCCGCAGGGCCCTGCGTACCTCGGCGAGGAACTCGGTGCTGGTGAGGTGGGCGGGGGTGCGGGCCCCGCTGAAGACGTCCGCGATGATCAGGTCCGCCCAGCCGTCCGGCACCTTGCCGAGCCCGGCGCGGGCGTCGGTGGACCGGACGCGGATGCGGGCCCCGGGGTCGAGCGGCAGGGCGCGCCGGACCAGCTGGACCAGCGGCGCGTCGATCTCCACGATCTGCTGGGTGGAGCGGGGCCGGGTCGCGGCGACGTACCGGGCGAGGGTGAAGGCGCCGCCGCCGAGGTGGACGGCCTGGAGCGGCCGGTTCGGCGGGGCGGCGAGGTCGGCGACGTGGCCGAGGCGCCGCTGGTACTCGAAGGAGAGGTGGGCCGGGTCGTCCAGGTCGACGTGCGACTGGGGGGCGCCGTCGATGAGCAGCGTCCAGGCGCGGGGCCGTTCCCGGTCGGGTATGAGTTCGGCGAGGCCGCCGTCGACGGTCTCGACGACGGACGCGGCTCCGGCCGCCCGGTCCCGCTGCTTGTTCCTGGCCACGGCCCCATTATCCGTGCCCGGCCGGTGCCGGTGCCCCGGAGGCGGCGACGCCCGGAGCACGCGCCGTGGCCCGGGCAGGACGGAAGACCCGGGCCGGGGACGGATCGGTGACCCGGGGCCGGTACGGGCGGGGCGGGGTGACGTGCGAGGTGCGGCGTCCCGCGACGGCGGGTGGTGCGGCTCCGTGACGATCGCCGGCGGGTTCCGCCGAGGCGGCTGCCGGGTGGATCAGCGGCTCAGCGGCAGCCGTCGGCCGCTTCGATCATGCGGGCCGCCTGCCCGAGGGCCTCGCGCAGGACCGCGGGATCGGTGACCGTGCCACTGTCCCCCGGCGGCAGCAGCCAGCCCGCCGGGCGGGGCGCGTCACCCGCCGGCTCGGGCAGTTCGGGGAGTTCCGGCAGGCGCAGCCCCCGGCCGGAGGTCTGCGTACAGGCGCTGCCCGGCATGTCCCAGGCCGCCGCCGTCCCGGGCGGCACCAGGAAGCCGAGGGTGTCGCAGGCCCCGTCGTGCAGCACCGGCCCGACCACCGGGGCGCCGCCGCGCCGCAGGATGTCGACGGCCTCCAGGCCCTGGCGGACCGGCACGGTCACCAGGTCGCAGGGGCCGGCGGGCCCGGTGGCGGGGGGCGCCGCGCCGGTCTCCGGGGCGGGCGCGGGCCGGGTGGCGGCGGCCGACTGCGATCCGATCTCCGACATGGGGGACCCCTCCTCGCTCCGGAGGAGACGCGTTCCGTCTCTCCATAGGGTTCAACGCCCGTACGCGTCAACGGCTACGGCGGCACGCCGCCGCAAAGGATGGCAGTTCATGGCAGATCGCGGGCGAGATATCCGCTTTGTGGCCAAACTCAGCGTACGCATCCGGTCACAGCAGGTACGTTCTTGCCGCCGGAACACCCGGCAGCACCAGGAGAGGGCTCGGCCATGGCCATGTCACGGGCAGTTCCCAATCTCGCCTTCCGGCGGCTCCGCGGACAGCACTCGCCGGCGGAGTTCGCCGCCGCGGTCCGCCGGGCGGCGCGGGAGATCGGCGAACAGGTCGCGTGCGACGCCCGCTACATCGGGCGCGTGGAGGCGGGCGAGATCCGCTGCCCCAACTACGCGTACGAGCGGGTCTTCCTGCACATGTTCCCCGGACTGACCCTCGCCGACCTGGGCTTCTCCGCGCGGGAGGCGGTGCGCGGCCGACGGCAGGTCCTCACGGCCGCGGTGCCACCGCCCCCCGCCGTCACGACCCGGAACGATGAGGAGAGCGACGTGCTGCGTCGCGCATTCATGACGAGCGGGACCGCCGCCCTGGCGGCCGCCTCGCTGGGACTCGGCGGCACGGCCGTCGCGATCCCCGCCCCCCGCGGCGGCGGCCACCGGATCGGCGAGGCCGAGGTGCGGGCCGTCGAGGAGGCCGTACGCCAGATCCGGCTGCTGGACGACCGGCACGGCGGCGACGGGCTCTACAAGGTCGCCGCGCAGCCGCTGCGCGGCGCCTACGCCCTGCTGGACGCGGGAACCACGGCCCGCCGCTCCACCGAGGACCGGCTGCACGCCGGTGCCGGTGAACTGTCGCTCTCCGTGGGCTGGCTGGCGCACGACTCCGGCCGCCACGAGGACGCCCGTTCCCACTACGCCGAGGCGCTCGCCACCGCGCGGGTCGCCGGGAACGCGGCGCTGGAGGCCCACGCCTTCTGCAACACGTCCTTCCTGGCCCGGGACACCGGCCGGCACCGCGAAGCGGTCCGCGCCGCGCAGGCCGGGCTGCGGGCGGCCCGGCCGCTGGGCTCGGCCCGGCTGCTCTCGCTGCTCTGCCTGCGGGAGGCCGCCGCCTGGGCCTGCCTCGGGGACCGGTCGGCCTGCGAGGAGGCCCTCGGCCGCGCCCACACCCACTTCGAGCGGGGCACGGCCGACGACGACCCCGAGTGGATGTCCTTCTTCGGCGAACCGGAGCGGGAGTCCCTGGAGGCGCACTGCTGGTCGGCACTGGGCGACTGGGGCCGCGCGGCCCGCCACGCCCACCGCGCCACCGTCCTCCAGAACCCGCACTTCGCCCGCAACCTCGCGCTGTACCGCGCGCAGCTCGCCGGAGACCTGGCCCGCGCGGGCCGCCCGGACGAGGCGGAGGCGGAGGCCCGCCGCGTCGAGGATTCCCTGGCGGGCATCGCCTCCGCCCGCATCGACGGCCTCCTCGCCGACACCCGCCGGGTCCTGGCCGCGTACTGAGAAGACGGGCGGGGCGGTCCGCGGCGGCGGGGGTACGGCCCGGGGCCGGACGCCGCCGCCGCGGGGCCGGGAGCGGAGTGCCGCTCGGGCCGCCGGGCCGGGAGTCGTCGCGGCTCGATCGCCGGGCGCGACCGGGGCCGGGCCGGGGCCCGGAGGCCGACGGACGGGGCCGGGGCCTGGAGGCGGGGGCCGAGGGCCGGGACCAGAGCCTGGAAGCGACCGGGCGCATGGCGGTCCGGGCGCCGAGGGCCCGGACCAGGGGCCGGCCCGCGGCCGGACCAGGCCGGCCGGAACCGGGGACGGCCCCGGGCACGGTGGGCTAGCGCTCCAGGTGGCCCGTGTCGTTCCAGCGTTCGATCGCCGGGGCGCCGTACGCCCAGCCGAGCACGGACAGGCTCGTCGGGTCGAGGCGGATGCGGGAGGCGAAGGAGACGTCCTCGCCCAGCCAGCGCGCGCCGATCGAGCGCAGGATGTGGCCGTGGGCGAAGACGAGGACGTCCCGGTCGGCCGAGCGCGCCCAGGCGACGATCTCGTCGGCGCGGGCGGAGAGCTGCTCCAGCGTCTCGCCCTCGGGGACGCCGTCCCGCCAGATCAGCCAGCCGGGCCGGCGCTCGTGGATCTGCGCGGGCGTCAGCCCCTCGTACGCGCCGTAGTCCCACTCCATGAGCGCGTCCCACGGCTCGGCCCGGTCGGCGAAGCCGGCGAGCGCGCAGGTCTCGCTCGCCCGGACCAGCGGGCTGGTGCGCACCTCGACGCCGGGCAGGCCCTGCCACGGCCCCCGGTGCAGGCGCTCGCCGAGCAGCTTCGCGCCGCGCCGGCCCTCGTCGAGCAGCGGGATGTCGGTCCTGCCGGTGTGCCGGCCGAGAAGCGACCACTCGGTCTGGCCGTGCCGGGCGAGCAGGATGCGCGGTGCCATGGAAGGGCTCTCCAGAGGTTCACGGTTCAAGGGATGCCCCTCCATCATCGCCCAGGCCGGCACGGCACCCGCCGGGCCGGGCCCCGTACCCGGCACGGCGGCCGGCTCCGTGGCGGAACCGCCCCCGGTTGTCGGTGGCGGATGCGAGACTTCCACGGGTGAGCACTTCCCTGGACCACGGCCCGTCCCGATCGCCGCAGCCACCCCTCCGGCAGCTGCTCGCCGAGCTGCGCGGACCGGCGGTCGCGCCGCGCCCGCTGGACGCGCGGGCGCTGGCGGCGCTCGCCGCCAACCCCGGTTGCCGCCGGCGCGCCCTGCTCGACGGGGCGGGTGTCGACAAGGCGGCCCTGGCCTCCAAGCTCGGCTCGCCGGCGCCGTTCGGGCAGTCGCAGTTCGCGATCGTGCGGGGCAACTCCTTCGAGGCGAAGGTCAAGGCGGACGGCGGGCGCGAACTGCTGCGCCTGCTCGGCGTGGAGGACCCCGGCGCCGTCTCCGTACCGGATCTGGCGGCGTCCGGGCCGCAGGGGCGGGCGGCCCGGAC
>NZ_JAPSIW010001018.1 GCF_031178505.1 Streptomyces sp.
CGGCCGGCGTCCGCGTGAAGGCCGGGTCGACCACGAGGAGCTGGCCGGTGGCCCGGTGGCCGGCGAGGACGGCGCCCCCGTCCCAGCCGTCCGGGGCGCCCGGTCCGTGGGCGAGTTCCTGGTCGAGCAGCGGGCGGCCGGCGCGGCGGACGGTGAGGCGGCCGACGAGCGTGCCGGGCGGTTCGCCGTGGCGTCCGAGGACCTGTTCCTCGCGCAGCACGAGCCGGGCCGTGGCGTCGAGCTCGACGGTGGTGCGGGTCCGCAGGTCGGAGCCGTGGACGGAGACGAGCTGCTCGGGCAGCCAGCGCAGGACCGCGTCCGCGCCGACGCTCATCCGCAGCTCGTACGTGGCCGGGTGCGGGTCCCGGCCGGGGAGGGCGAGGGTGGCGGCGGCCGCGTCGACCAGGAGCCGCGCCCCGTCCCGTACCTCGGTCTCGATGGCGAGCCGGTCGCCGCCCAGCGGGGCGCTCATGGCGCCGACCACGGTGACGCGGGCGGTGTCGCCGAGCGCGCGGGTGCGGCGCAGGGCGAGGGGGCCCGCGCTCTCCAGGACGGGCAGGGCTCCCCCGGCTTCGGCGGCGATCCGGGCGGTGGCGCGCAGGCTCATGCGGTCCAGGCGGCGAGCCGCCCGCGCACCCAGTCGGTGACGGGCGCGACGCCGTTCTCGGCGCGCAGCGAGGTGAAGGCGACGGGGAGGTCTCCGCGTTGCTCCCCGGCGTCGCGGGCCATCCGGTCCAGGTCGGATCCGACGTACGGGGCGAGGTCGGTCTTGTTGACGACCAGGAGGTCGGCGGTGGTGACGCCGGGTCCGCCCTTGCGGGGGATGTCGTCACCGCCGGCCACGTCGATGACGAAGATCTGGGCGTCGACCAGGCCCTTGGAGAAGGTGGCGGTGAGGTTGTCACCGCCGGATTCGACGAGGATGAGGTCGAGCGGGCCGACGGCGTCCTCCAGTTCCTCGACGGCCTCGAGGTTGGCGGAGATGTCGTCGCGGATGGCGGTGTGGGGGCAGGCGCCGGTCTCCACGGCGCGGATGCGCTCGGGCGGCAGAACCGCGTTGCGGAGCAGGAACTCGGCGTCCTCGCGGGTGTAGATGTCGTTGGTGACGACGGCGAGCGAGAGGCTGTCGCGCAGGGCGCGGCAGAGGGCGGCGACGGTGGCGGTCTTGCCGGAACCGACGGGTCCGCCGAGGCCGATGCGCAGGGCGCGGCGGGCGCCGTCGGGGCGGTGGGCGTCGGCGGAGACGGCGCCGTGGTGGTCGTGGCCGTGGTCGAGGTGCATGGACAGCTCCTTGCGCTGCTGCGGTACGGGTGCCGTGAGGCGGTTTCAGGAGGCGAAGAGGCGGACGGGCCAGGTCGCGTGCTGTTCGGCGGTGATGTCGAGGAGCGGCGCGGAGGCGGCCGGCAGGGCGTCGGGATCGCCTTCGCGGGCGGCGGTGGCGGCGCGTTCGGCGACCCGGTCCATGTCGGGGGCGAGCCGGGCGAGGACGGCGGTGGCCTGGTAGGGGTCGAGCCCGAGGAGGCGGACGGCGGCGGTGGCGGGGCCGCCGACCGTCTCGTACGCGGCGCAGTGGGCGGCGTCCTCGGGGCCGAGTCCGGCGGCGCGGGCGGTGACGCCGAGGACGACGGGCTGGTGGGCGCCGCGCGGGAAGGCGGCGGCCAGCGCGTCGAGTTCGGGGTGCGGCCAGGCCGCGCGGGCGGCGCGCATCAGCTGGCGGCCGAGTTTGCGGGCGGTGGCCCGCAGCGCGGGCGAGGGGGTGCGGGCGTCGGCGGCCGCGTCCAGGGCGTACGGGTC
>NZ_JAPSIW010000016.1 GCF_031178505.1 Streptomyces sp.
CTTCACGGCGGCGTCGGCGCAGCCGCGCGCGAGCGACGACAGCGGGTCGAGCGTGGCGGCGGGGTCGGCGGCGGGGGCGCGGGTGCCGCTGGGCTGGCCGTTTTCGCAGTAGTCGCGGGCGGGGCCGGCGATCAGCGCGCAGGGGTCTTCGGTCGCGCTGGGGGCGGTTGGGGTAGGGGTGGGGGCCGCGGTCGCGCGGGATGCCAGGGCGACCAGCGCGACCTGCGCCGTCACCAGCGCGGAAAGGACGGTGCGCCCGTAGTGGTGCGCCCTAGCGGGCATAGGTGAACCCCCCGAACTCCTGGACGGCGTCCGTGATCTCCTCGGAACCGGAGACGGGGTTGTCTCCGTTGACGGGCGTGGGACCGGTGCGCTGGGCGGTCGAGAGAACCTTCCAGTCGGTCCCGTCCCACTTGAGCTTGAAGCTGATGGTGAACCACCCGTGGGTGACGGGCTTCGTCGATGCTTCGCCGGTCAGGCCGAACATGCCGACGGACCAGACGTCGATCTCGGTGGTTGCGTCGGAGTAGCTCTTGACCTTCGTTCCGACGGGGATGGTCCGGCTGACGAACGTTGTTCCGGCCGGAGCGCTGCCGTCCTCATTGAGGCCGATCTGCTCCAGGAAGCCCTGCGAGTAGTCGGCGTCGAAGCCGGCCTGAAGCTGCTGAACCGCGCTCGCGTCGGCGACAGCGCTGACGATCTCGTGGCGCCGGCCGGTGTTGAACATGCCGTCCGACCCCAGCGCCACCGCGTAATTCGCCGCCGCGCTCTGCGCCCCCTGCTCGTCGTGCGCGAAGCCCGTCGGGACGGCGCCGTTCTTGGCGGTGACCGGGCGGACGCCCGTCGCGGACGTGGGGGCGCCGGCCTCGCCGCGGGGGGCGGCGGTGCCGGCGGTGGGGGTCGCGTCCGTGCGGTCGCCGCCGCCGCGGTTGGCGAAGGCGATGGCGGCGATGAGCAGGACCACCACGCCCACGACCGTGACGAGGGAGCGGGAGCTCCGTACGGGGCGGCGGGCGCCGCCGTAGACGTCACCGCTGTTGCCCTCGGGCAGGCGGGTACGGGTCTGGCCCGAGCCGCCCACGCCGCCGAAGCCGTCGTGCTCGTCGCCGAGGCTCATGCCGGGTACGCCCCCTCACTCGTTCGCGGGTACGACAGTGCTGCAACATGACTGGGCATCAGGGAACGCATTTCAGCAGGCCTCGGAGGACGGGATCGGGGTCCGACGGTCGGTCAGACGGCCATCCCGTACACGATGGTGAACAGCGTCCCCAGTGATCCGATGATGAAGACGCCGGTGAGGCCGGCCACGATCAGGCCCTTGCCCTGTTCCGCGCTGAACGTGTCGCGGAGCGCGGTCGCGCCGATGCGCTGCTTGGCCGCTCCCCAGATGGCGATGCCGAGGCAGAGCAGGATGGCCACGGCCATCACGACCTCGATCATCACTTTGGCTTCGTTGCCGAGGCTCCCGAAGGGTCCCCAGTTGGGGGCGATTCCACCGATGATGGTGGTGATGTCGCCCTTTTCAGCCGCCAGGTACATGTAACTCACCGCCCCTGTATGGGTAGTTAGCTGCTGCCCCTGCCGGACGGCATGGGTCATCGCCCTATCTTCGCCGATGAAACCGCCTGCGTGTGACGGCTTGGCGGCTCTCTTTACCCGATCCCCGCACATCTGACCGATCTGACCGTCTTGACCTGCGGCTGTGCGGTCGGGCTCACGCGAAGAAGCGTACGGTCACTCTGTGTATCACGGAGGGTGACTCCGGGCAATGATTGTCGTTGTTGCACTCTTGGGGCGGCGTCAGGCGTACGAGCCGACCAGGCGCGCGAGGTGACGTCCCGCCAGGAGGAGCGGGGTCTCGGTGCGGGTGATCTGGGCGGTCACCTCGGCGCCTTCGAGGGTGCTGATGACGGTGACGGCCAGGTCGCGCGCCTCGGGGGCGGGGAGGCCGCAGTCGAGGAGCTTCTCGGCGACGAGGTTCTGCCAGGAGCGGTAGGCGGTGGCGCAGGCCTGCTGGATGGGGTTCTCCTCGCCGAGGGTCTCCAGGGCGGCGGCGGTGACGGGGCAGCCCTCGGTCCAGTCGGAGGCGCGCAGCGCGCCGGCCAGGGCGCGGGCGCAGGCGTCCAGGGCGGCGGCGGGGTCGCGCTCGGCGTCGAGGGCGGAGCGCAGGAGGTCGGCGAACTCCTCGCGGCCGTGCTCCATGGCGGCCACGGCGACCGCCTCCTTGCCGCCCGGGAAGAAGTGGTAGACGGAGCCGAGGGTGGCGTCCGCCTCCTGGGCGATCTGTTTGATGCCGGTGCCGACGTAGCCCTGACGCTGGATGAGGCGTGAGGCGGCGACGACGATCCGGTCGCGCGTGCTGCTGCTGGTCCGCGTCTGCATGGGGAGAGTCTACCGGCCCATTGAGTAGAGCGCTCGTTTTAGAACCGTGCTACGGTCGGCACGAGCGCTGAGTAGAGCGTTCGTTTTAGCCCATCGCTTCACGGGCCGGGCCCTGTCCGGTGCCGTGCGTCCGTCCGCGTGTGCGCTCCGCCCACGCCCACCGAGGGGGTACCCCGTGCAGAAGAGCCTTTCCGTCACCGTCATCGGACTCGGCCCCATGGGCCGCGCCATGGCCGCCGCCTACCTCGACCGGGGGTACGCCGTGACCCTCTGGAACCGCACCGCGAGCCGCGCCGACGAGCTGGTGAGCAAGGGCGCCGTCCTCGCGGCCGGCCCGGAGGAGGCCGTCGCCGCCAACCAGGTCGTCGTCCTCAGCCTCACCGACTACGACGCCGTCCACGGCATCCTCGACACCGTCGACCCCGCCGTCCTCAAGGGCCGCGTGATCGTCAACCTCAGCTCCGACACCCCGGAGCGTGCCCGCGAGGGGGCCGCCTGGCTGGCCGAGCGCGGCGCCGTCCAGCTCACCGGTGGCGTGCTCGTGCCGCCGTCCGGCGTCGGCGACCCGGAGTCCGCCACCTTCTACAGCGGCCCCCTGGACGTCTTCGAGGCCCACCGGGAGACCCTCGCGGTCATCACCGGGAAGACCGACCACCGGGGTGAGGACCCCGGCCTCGCCGCGCTGTACTACCAGCTCAACATGGTCATGTTCTGGACGGCGCTCTCCGGCTACTGGCAGGCGCTCGCCCTCGCCGGTGCCCACGGCATCAGCGCCACCGAGCTCCTGCCCTACGCCCACGGCGCCCTCGACCTCGGCCGGTTCCTCGACTTCTACGCGCCCCGCGTGGACGCGGGCAACCACGCCGGCGACGTGGACCGCCTCACCATGGGCCTGGCCAGCGTCGAGCACGTCCTGCACACCGTCACCGACGCGGGCGTGGACGGCGCCCTGCCGGCCGCCGTCGCCGATCTGTTCCGGCGCGGGGTCGAGGCGGGCCGGGGCGGCGACAGCAGCTCCAGCCTCGTGGAGGTCCTCAAGGGGGCGTGACCCCGTCACGTGCCCCGGCCACGTGCCGCGTGACCCCGCCCCGAGCGCCCGGTGCGCCCCCGGCGCCCCGTCTCCCGCCGTGACCACCGTGTCGCGCACGGTCCCCAGGAGGCCCCTCCCCGCCTAGACTGGCGCCCCGGAACGTACTGCCGGGAGCCGAGGGGTGGTTGACGGTGCGTAGGGCGGGCAGGCCGGGCGGGGCGGGGAGGGCCGGCCGGGCATGGCTGATGGCCGGCGGGGCCTTCGGCCTGTGCCTCGGCTTCCTCCTGCTGCTCGTCGTCGGCACGTACTCCGCCGCCGCCGGACTCCTCGGCGGCGCGGGCAGCGGCAAGAACGGCACCGTGTCCCTGGCCAAGGGCGCCGTCCCCGCCCTCTACCAGGGACTCGTGCAGCGCTGGGGCAACCTCTGCCCCGCCATCAACCCGGCGCTGCTCGCCGCCCAGCTCTACCAGGAGAGCGGCTGGAACCCCCGGGCCGTCTCCCCCGCCAACGCCCGCGGCATCGCCCAGTTCATCCCCGGCACCTGGGCGAGCCACGGGATCGACGGCGACGGCGACGGCGACCGCGACATCTGGGACCCGCGGGACGCCATCCCCTCGGCCGCCTCGTACGACTGCGCGCTCGCCGGCTACGTGAAGAACGTCCCCGGCGACCCGGCGAACAACATGCTGGCCGCGTACAACGCGGGCGCCTACCGGGTCATCCAGTACCGCGGTGTGCCGCCGTACAAGGAAACCCAGAACTATGTCCGGATCATCCGCTCGCTGGAGAAGAGTTTCGCCCGCCCCGCCGGCCGCGTCTCCCCCTCCAAGCAGGCCGCCGGAGCCATCTACTACGCCCAGCAGAAGCTCGGCACCCTCTATCTGTGGGGCGGCACGGGCACGGCCGAGCAGGGCGGCCGGTTCGACTGCTCGGGCCTGACGCAGGCCGCGTACGCGAGCGTCGGCATCCACCTGCCGCGCGTCGCCAACGACCAGTACAACGCCGGCCCGCATCCCGGCCGCGACGAACTGCTCCCCGGCGACCTGGTGTTCTTCTCGGACGACCTGACCAACTCGCGGGCGATCCGGCACGTCGGCATCTACGTCGGCGGCGGCTACATGATCAACGCCCCGCGCACCGGAGCCGTGATCCGCTTCGACAGGATCGACACCCCGGACTACTTCGGCGCCACCCGCGTCACCGCGGACGGCGCCGCCGCGCTGCCCACCCATCTCCCGCAGCCGTGAACGGAACCGACGGAGTGTCGGACACCGCCCGCGGCGTACCGGACATGGCTGGAACTCTCCGTCCGAGGCGGCCCCTGAGCTGCGGCGGACCGTCACTCTTCGATAACGTCGGCATGATCCACCGGAGACAGCGGAACGTGAGCCTCAGGCGGTTCGTTCCCTGATCCGACCGCTCTGACCACGGGGGTTGGAAACCAGACACGAGAGCAAGGGGCCGCAGCAATGGCTGGACTCGCATCGGACGCTTCGAACCCCGATGTCAGCCTGCTCCACGACATCAACGGGCTGGCGAAGACCGCCCCGCCGTGGTTCGACCGGGTCATGGGCTTCGTCGGCGAGTACGGTCTCCTGCTCGGCACGGTCCTCGTCGTGCTCTGGTGCTGGTGGAGCGCCCGCCGGCGCGGCACCCCCGCCGACTCCGTCACGGCCGTGACCGGCATCGTCTGGGCCCCCCTCGCCGCCGGCATGGCGCTTCTCGTCAACGTCCCCATCCGCGACTTCGTCGAACGCCCCCGGCCGTTCAAGGACCACAAGAACCTCGAAGTCCTCGTCGAGGGCAAGACCGACTTCTCCTTCGTCAGCGACCACGCCACCCTCGCCATGGCGCTCGGCGTCGCCCTCTTCGTCGCCGACCGCCGCTTCGGCCTCGCCGCCATCGGCCTCGCCCTCGCCGAGGGTTTCGCCCGCGTCTACATGGGCGTCCACTACCCGACCGACGTCATCGGCGGTTTCGCCCTCGGTACGGCGGTGGCGCTGCTCCTCGCCCCGGTCGCGAGCGCGCTCCTGACGCCCGTCGTCTCCGCAGTGGCCCGCTCCGGCCGGGGCGCCCGCCTCGTCCGCTCCCGGCGCGCGGCGAGCCCGCACCGGGCGGAGACGGTCGGCATCCCGGAACCCCGGATCGGCGGCCCGGCCACCGGCCACAGCGACCTGGCCGCCTGACAGCCCTCGGGCACACGGGATCTAGCCGAGGGACTCCGCCGGGCCCGCCGGGCACGCGGCGCCGGCCGCCGCCGTGCGGAGGTGGTCGGCGGCGTCCGTACGGGCGCGGTCCCGGGATCGGCGCGCCGGACCCGTCCAGCCGCAGGCGCAGCGTGCCAGCGCGAACGCACCGCGCTCCGTCGTGGTCGTCTCATGCGGGGACTGCTCGTGCACCCCACCACCGTACTGCGCGTGACGGGTCGCCGGTGCCGTCGTTATGCGGATCGGGAATCCCCGGATCCACAGGCCCCGGGGAAGCGCGGGGCCCGGGCGAACAGCGGTGAGGCGTTGGGGGTTGGCAGGCGATGGTGGAGCAGCGGTACGGGCGCCCGCGCGGGCACGGGAGCGGGAGCCTCGCCGCCGCCGCGGCTCTGATCGGCTGCCTCGGCGCCACGGCGCTCACCGGGTGCGCCGCATCCGGTGACCCCAAGCCGGCGCCGGACCCGGCCCGGACCGTACGGAACGCCGCCGACGTCCTGACGAAGGCGGGCTCCGCCAAGGCCACGACCTCGATGGAGATGGCCACCGGCGGGACCCGCGTCACCATCCGCGGCGAGGGCGGCTACGACTTCCGGCGCCGCACGGGCCGGCTCCAGGTGGTGCTGCCGCACGCCGCGGTCGGGGCGAGCGAGCACCGGCCGATCACCGAACTCCTCACCCCCGGCGCGCTCTACATGAAGAACCGGGGGGCCGGCGTGCCCGCCGACAAGTGGGTGCGCGTGGACACGACCACCCTGGAGGACGGCAACCTCGTCACGGGCGGCGCCACCGACCCCGGAGCGGCGGCCGAACTGCTGCGGGGCGCCGGGGACGTCACGTACCTCGGTGAGATCGACCTCGCAGGGGTGAAAGTCGGCCACTACCGAGGCGTCGCCGACCTCGCGCGCGCCGCCCGCGCGGCCTCGCCGCAGCTGCGCGGGGCGCTGGCCGCGGCGGCGGAGGGGTTCGCCACGGACACGGTCCCCTTCGACGCGTACCTGGACGCGGAAGGGCTGCTGAGGAAGGTCCGCCACCAGTTCACCTTCAGCAACCAGGGCCGTACGGTCGCGGTCGCGTCGACCACGCTCCTGTACGGATTCGGGGCCGCCGTCGAGGTCACGCTGCCCGACCGCCGGGACATCTACGCCGGGAAGATCAAGGCCTGAACCGGCCTCGAAGGCCGGCCGCCGGGCCATGGTGCGGACCATGGGCAAATGGTCCGGACGTGTCATGCGCGCTGTGTGGTGCGCTCCCTACGCTGGGATACCGACTCCGGCAGGAAGAGGTGATGGCGTGTGGCCCCGCCCGGTACGGCGACAGCGACAGCGAACGCGACCGCATCCCCGGACCCGGAGTGCGTGGCCCTCGCCGAGATAGAACTCTGCGGCGAGCTGATGATCGCCGCCGCCACCGCTGACGGGGAGCGGCTCAGCCCCGACCGCATCGACGAGGTGTTGCGGGTCGGGGCCGAACGCGGTCCGCGCGGCCGCTGACCCGCGGCGCCACGGCGCGGGCGACCGCCGGGGTCCGTCTCAGGTCCGCAGCATCCGGGCGATCGCCTTCGTCGCCTCCTCGACCTTCTCGTCGATGCCCTCGCCGGTCGCCGCCGCGTCCGCGACGCAGTGCCGCAGGTGCTCCTCCAGGAGCTGCAGGGCGAAGGACTGGAGCGCCTTGGTGGAGGCGCTGACCTGCGTGAGTATGTCGATGCAGTAGACGTCCTCGTCCACCATCCGCTGCAGGCCCCGGATCTGCCCCTCGATGCGGCGCAGCCGCTTCAGGTGCTCGTCCTTCTGCTTGTGGTAGCCGTGGACCCCGTGCGCGTGGTCGGTCCGTGCGTGGCCGGCCGCCTCGACGGCCTGGACGGCCTCGACGGTCTCGGGGGTGACCTGGTCCGTCTCGGTGGTCGTCATCGCGTCCTCCCGCTGTCCATGAAGGGGGTGTATACCCCTCGTGGGTATATGGTACCGATCCCCGCCGATCCGGGCGGGGGCACGTGCAGATCACTGTGCCTGATGGGCGACACTGAGAGACGCCGGTTAGCCGTGGCCGGATGATGCGCCTAGCATCAGCCTGACCGAAACCCAGCACCCCGAGGACCCCACGTGCGCTTTCGTCTGACCCCCAGGGAGACGAGCTTCTACGACATGTTCGCCGCGTCCGCGGACAACATCGTCACGGGCTCGAAGCTCCTGATGGAACTGCTCGGGGCGGAGCCTTCCGCCCGGGGCGAGATCGCGGAGCGGATGCGGGCAGCGGAGCACGCCGGTGACGACGCCACCCACGCGATCTTCCACCAGCTGAACTCCTCGTTCATCACGCCGTTCGACCGCGAGGACATCTACTCGCTGGCCTCCTGCCTCGACGACATCATGGACTTCATGGAGGAGGCCGTCGACCTGGTCGTCCTCTACAACGTCGAGGAACTTCCCAAGGGCGTCGAGCAGCAGATCGAGGTCCTGGCCCGGGCGGCGGAGCTGACCGCCGAGGCCATGCCCAACCTGCGGACGATGTCCCACCTCACCGAGTACTGGATCGAGGTCAACCGGCTGGAGAACCAGGCGGACCAGATCCACCGCAAGCTGCTCGCCCACCTCTTCAACGGCAAGTACGACGCCATCGAGGTGCTGAAGCTGAAGCAGATCGTGGATGTGCTGGAGGAGGCGGCCGACGCCTTCGAGCACGTGGCGAACACGGTGGAGACCATCGCGGTCAAGGAGTCCTGAGCTTCGTGGACACCTTCGCTCTGATCGTGACCATCGGTGTCGCGCTCGGCTTCACGTATACGAACGGCTTCCACGACTCCGCCAACGCCATCGCGACCTCCGTGTCGACCCGGGCCCTGACGCCCCGGGCGGCGCTCGCGATGGCGGCGGTGATGAACCTCGTCGGCGCCTTCCTCGGGCAGGGCGTCGCCAAGACCGTCAGCGAGGGGCTGATCGCGACCCCCACCGGCGACAAGGGGATGGGCATCCTCTTCGCCGCGCTCGTCGGCGCGATCATCTGGAACCTGGTCACCTGGTACTTCGGGCTGCCGTCCTCGTCCTCCCATGCCCTGTTCGGCGGCATGGTGGGCGCGGCGCTGGCCGGCGGGACCGAGGTCATCTGGTCGGGTGTGCTCGAGAAGATCGTCATCCCGATGTTCATCTCGCCGGTCGTCGGCCTCGTGGCCGGATACCTGGTCATGTGCGCCATCATGTGGATCTTCCGCAAGGTCAACCCGCACAAGGCCAAGCGCGGCTTCCGCATCGCGCAGACCGTCTCCGCGGCCGGCATGGCCCTCGGGCACGGTCTCCAGGACGCCCAGAAGACGATGGGCATCGTCGTGATGGCCCTCGTCATCGCCGACGTCCAGCAGGCCGGTGACGAGATCCCGGTGTGGGTGAAGATCTCCTGTGCCGTGATGCTGTCGCTCGGTACGTACGCGGGTGGCTGGCGCATCATGCGGACGCTCGGCCGCAAGATCATCGAGCTGGACCCGCCGCAGGGCTTCGCGGCGGAGACGACCGGCGCGTCGATCATGTTCGGCTCGGCGTTCCTCTTCCACGCGCCGATCTCGACCACGCACGTCATCACCTCCGCGATCATGGGCGTGGGCGCGACGAAGCGGGTCAACGCGGTGCGGTGGGGTGTCGCCAAGAACATCATCCTCGGCTGGTTCATCACCATGCCGGCGGCGGGGGCGGTCGCCGCGGTGAGCTACTTCGTGGTCAGGCTGGCCTTCGGCTGACCCCGGTCGGCCACGGCGGCCGGAACGTGGTCGGGCCCGGCTCCCCTGGGGGAGCCGGGCCCTTCGTCGTACGGTGGCACCGCCATGCAGCACCGCAGACGAACTTGCCCCGCACGTGGAACCCTGGGCCGTGGGCGTGGTGGTTGCTCCCGGTGGTGGGTTCGCTCGTGGGGAAGGAGTTGCCCCGCACGTGGAACCCTGGGCCGGGGGCGTGGTGGTTGCTCCCGGTGGTGGGTTCGCTCGTGCGGAAGGAGTTGCCCCGCACGTGGAACCCTGGGCCGGGGGCGTGGTGGTTGCTCCCGGTGGTGGGTTCGCTCGTGCGGAAGGAGTTGCCCCGCACGTGGTGGCCCCGGGCCGGGGGCGTGTGGGGGGCGCCCGGTGGTGGGTTCGCTCGTGGGGGAGGTCGTGCCCCGCACGTGGTGACCCCCGGGCCGGGGGCGGTTGTGCGGAGGGGGTCCGTACGGGACGCCCCGGGACGGCGGGGCGTCCCGTACGGAGGGCGGGCTAGCCGAAGCGGCCCGAGATGTAGTCCTCGGTCGCCTGGACGCTCGGGTTGGAGAAGATGCGCTCCGTGTCGTCCAGCTCGATCAGCTTGCCGGGCTGGCCGACGGCCGCCAGGTTGAAGAAGGCCGTACGGTCCGAGACGCGCGCCGCCTGCTGCATGTTGTGCGTCACGATGACGATCGTGAAGCGCTCCTTCAGTTCGCCGATGAGGTCCTCGATGGCGAGCGTGGAGATCGGGTCGAGGGCCGAGCACGGCTCGTCCATCAGCAGGACCTCCGGCTCGACCGCGATCGCCCGCGCGATGCACAGACGCTGCTGCTGGCCGCCGGAGAGGCCGGAGCCCGGCTTGTTCAGGCGGTCCTTGACCTCGTTCCAGAGGTTCGCGCCCTTGAGGGAGCGCTCCACGATGTCGTTCAGCTCGGACTTCTTGTACGAGCCGTTGAGCCGCAGTCCCGCCGCCACGTTGTCGAAGATCGACATGGTGGGGAAGGGGTTCGGGCGCTGGAACACCATGCCGACCGTGCGGCGGACGGCCACCGGGTCGACGTGGGAGCCGTACAGGTTCTCGTCGTCCAGCATCACCTTGCCCTCGACGCGGCCGCCCGGGGTGACCTCGTGCATGCGGTTCAGGGTGCGCAGGAAGGTGGACTTGCCGCAGCCGGAGGGGCCGATGAAGGCCGTCACCGAGCGGGGCTCGACGGTCATGGAGATGTCGTCGATCGCCTTGTGGGTGCCGTAGTAGGCGGAGAGGCCGCTGACGTCGATCCGCTTGGCCATGTGAATCACTTCCAATCGACCGCGGTCAGCGGCCGGTCTTCGGGGCCTTCCAGCGGGCGATGCCGCGGGCCACCAGGTTGAGGATCATGACGAAGGCGATCAGGACGAGCGCGGCGGCCCAGGCGCGGGCCACGGCGGCGTCGGTGCCGACCGCGTACTGCTCGTAGACGTACAGCGGCAGGGAGGACTGGGCGCCTTCG
Organism: Streptomyces sp.; assembly: GCF_031178505.1. Taxonomy (GTDB): domain Bacteria; phylum Actinomycetota; class Actinomycetes; order Streptomycetales; family Streptomycetaceae; genus Streptomyces; species Streptomyces gulbargensis. Next base: position 10,825 of record NZ_JAPSIW010000016.1, read on the forward strand.
AAGGGGTTCGGGTTGATGAGCTTCGTACCGAACACGAGGAGCAGGACCGGGGCCGTCTCGCCGGTGATGCGGGCGACGGCGAGCATGACGCCGGTGGTGATGCCGCCGATCGCGGTGGGCAGGACCACCTTCAGGATGGTGCGCCACTTCGGGATGCCGAGGGCGAGGGAGGCCTCGCGGAGCTCGTTCGGGACGAGCTTGAGCATCTCCTCGGTGGAGCGGACGACGACCGGCATCATCAGGATCGCGAGGGCCATCGCGCCGGCGAAACCGGAGGGGCCGAAGCCCAGCATCAGGTTCCAGGTGGCGAGGATGAAGAGGCCCGCGACGATCGACGGGATGCCCGTCATGACGTCGACGAAGAAGGTGACGGCCTGGGCCAGCTTCCCACCGCCGTACTCGACGAGGTAGACGGCGGTGAGGAGGCCGATGGGCGCGGCGATCAGGGTCGCGATGCCGACCTGCTCCACGGTGCCGAGGAGGGCGTGGTAGACGCCGCCGCCGGCCTCGGCGTCGAGGACGCCGTTCATCGAGTGGGTGAGGAAGTAGCCGTCGAGGACGGTCATGCCCTTGCTGATCGTGACCCAGGCGAGGGAGAGCAGCGGGACGACGGCGAGGACGAAGCAGACCCAGACGAGGCTGGTGGCGACGCGGTCCTTGGCCTGCCGGGAGCCCTCCACCTTGGAGGTGATCGTGTAGGTGGCGGCGACGAAGATCAGCGCCGCGATCAGACCCCACTGGATCTTGCTGTGCCAGCCGGCGCCCGCGCCGATGCCGATGCCGGCGGCGATGGAGCCGGCCGCGACCGCGGCGGGCGTCCAGCGCGGGAGGCGGGCGTGGGCGAGGGTTCCGCGGCGCGGGGTCACGGCGACCGGACGATCCTGAATGGCGTGGCTCATGCCGCTGCCCCCGAGTACTCCTTGCGTCGGCCGATGATCCACCGGGCCGCGCCGTTGACCAGCAGGGTGATGGCGAAGAGGACGAGACCGGAGGCGATCAGGGCGTCCCGGCCGAATTCGTCGGCCTCGTTGAACTTCGCGGCGATGTTCTGGGCGAAGGTGCCGCCGCCCGGGTCGAGCAGGTGGCCCGAGATGAGGAAGCTGGGGGAGAGGACGACGGCCACGGCCATGGTCTCGCCGAGCGCGCGGCCGAGGCCGAGCATGGAGGCGGAGATGATGCCGGAGCGGCCGAAGGGCAGCACCGACATGCGGATGACCTCCCAGCGCGTGGCGCCGAGGGCGAGGGCGGCCTCCTCGTGCATCTTCGGGACCTGGAGGAAGACCTCGCGGGTCACGTTGGTGATGATCGGGAGGATCATGATCGCCAGCAGGATGCCCACGGTGAAGAGGTTGCGGGCGACGCCGTCGCTGGACTTGTCGAAGATGTACGTCCAGCCCAGGTAGGTGTCGAGCCACTGGTTGAGGCCGTCGAGGTACGGCACCAGGAAGATCGCGCCCCAGAGGCCGTAGATGATGCTGGGCACGGCGGCGAGCAGGTCCACCACGTACGCGAGCGGCTTGGCCAGCTTGCGCGGCGCGTAGTGGGAGATGAACAGCGCGATGCCGATGGCGATCGGTACGGCGATGACCATCGCGACGATCGAGGAGACGACCGTGCCGAAGGCGAGGACGGCGATGCCGAAGACCGGCGGGTTCCCGGCCGGGTTCCACTCGAAGGTGGTGAAGAAGTTGGTGCTGTCCTGGGATATCGCGAGGACGGCGCGGTAGGTGAGGAAGACCGCGATCGCGGCCATGATCACGAGGAGCGTGATGCCGGAACCCCGGGAGAGGCCGCTGAAGATGCGGTCTCCGGGGCGGGCCGCGCCCTTGGGGCGCCGGCTCCTGGGGAGGTCGGGTGTGGTGGTAGCCATCGGCTTCTCCGGTCTGCGGGGCCGGTACGGGTGTACGGCTCCTGGCGGCGGTGCACCGGATGCCGGGGGCGGCCCCTCCACGGGAGGTGAGGGGCCGCCCCCGGCCGGGGATCAGGACAGGGTCGGGACGATCGCGCGGACCTTGGCCGCGATCTCGGCCGGCATGGGGGCGTAGTCGGCCTCGGCGAGGACCTTCTGGCCCTCCTCGCTGATCGCGTAGTTCAGGAAGGCCTTCAGGGTCGGCAGGGTCTCCGCCTTGTTGCCCTTGTCGCAGGCGATCTCGTAGGTGACGAGGACCAGCGGGTAGGCGCCCTCGGCCTTGGTGGCGTAGTCGAGGGAGAGCGCCACGTCGTTGCCGGTGCCCTTGACCTTGGCGGCGGCGATGGCCTTGGAGGCGTTCTCCGTGGTGGCGGCGACCGGGGCGGAGGCACCGGTGTTGATGCTGACCGTGGAGATCTTGTTGGAGGTGGCGTACGAGAGCTCGAAGTAGCCGATGGAGCCCTCGGCGTCCTTGACGGCGGTGGCGACACCGGAGGAGCCGTTGGCGGCCTGTCCACCCGGGGCGGGCCACGACTTGGACTTCGGGTCGTACTTCCAGTCTGCGGCAGCCGCGGTGGAAAGGTACTTGCCCAGGTTCTGGGTGGTGCCCGACTCGTCCGAGCGGTGGAAGGCCTGGATCGTGGTGTCGGGGAGCTTGGCGCCCGGGTTGAGCTTGGCGATCGCCGGGTCGTTCCACTTGGTGATCTTCGTGTCGAAGATCTTGGCGAGGGTGGAGGCGTCCAGGACGAGGTTGTCCACGCCCTCCAGCTTGTAGCCGATGGCGATGGGGCCGCCGACCATGGGGAGGTTGACGCCCTTGCCGCCCTTGCAGATCTTCTGCGACTCGGCGACCTCCTCCTCCTTCAGCGCGGAGTCGGAGCCGGCGAAGGCCACCTGGCCCTGGTTGAACTTGGTGATGCCGCCACCGGAGCCGATGCCCTGGTAGTTGACCTCGACGCCTTCGCACGCGGCCTGGAAGTTCTTGACCCACAGGTCCATCGCGTTCTTCTGGGCGCTGGAGCCGGCGGCGAGCAGCTGGCCCTTGGCGCCCTCGCACTTGATGTTCGAGGAGGCGGAGTTGCTGGTCTTGCCGCCATCGCCCTTGGTGGGCTCCGTGTTGTTGTCCGAACCGCACGCCGAGAGGACGAGCGCACCGGAGACGACGAGGGCACCGATCGCGGAGGCGCGAAGCCCGTTCTTGCGCGAAAGCTTCACTTTCGGGTGTTCCTTCCAGAAGCCGCCATGCCGTGGACCTGGTGTCCGGACGTCCGAGGGCGGCGCGTATCGGGGTTGTGGGTGCATCGTCGTGCTCCGAGCACCTCGTAAGGCCGAAATTAGGCAGAACAGGTGAAGCGGTCGGCGGAGGAGGGTGAACGGGAAGTGAACCGTGCCGTAAGCCCGGGTGCGGACGGCGTCACCGGTGCGCCGGCGGCACCGGCAGGGCGTCCAGGAGCGCCCGGTCCTGGGGCCGGGTGAGGCGGGCGCGGGCCTCGGCCGGCGGCAGCCAGAGCAGGGCGTCGACCTCCCGGGTGGGTGCGAAGGTGCCGCTCAGGGCGCGGGCGGCCCAGTAGTCGACCACCTTGGGGCGGCCGGACGCGGTGTAGCGGACGGTGGGGAGCCGGGCGCCCAGCGCGCAGCGGTGGCCGGTCTCCTCCAGGACCTCGCGCAGGGCGCACTCCTCGGCGGTCTCGCCCCGTTTCCGCTTCCCCTTGGGGTGGGACCAGTCGTCCCACTTGGGCCGGTGGATCACGGCCACCTCGATCCCGGCGGAGTCGCCGGGATGGCCGGAAACCGCCGGGCGCCACAGGACGCATCCGGCCGCCAAGACCGGGGCGGCGGCCCCGGTCCCGGGGCCCGACGGGGCCGTGGCGGCGTTCATGGCACCGGGGCCGTCGCGTTCCGCCAGGCCCGCTGGAAGGCGAAGCGGGCCGCCTCGACCTCGTGGCGCTGGTCGGCGTGGAGGACGCCCAGGGCGTACGCGGTCGCCGGGGCGATCCTCGGCGTCCGGGCGGCCGTGGCGGCGGCGGTCGCGGCCTCGGCGGCGTCCCTGTGCCGGTCGAGGGCCCGGGCCGCCTCGTACAGCACCGTGTCGGGTTCGCCGCCGGTGTGCAGGACCTCGGAGGCGTACCGGTGGAGGCGCAGCAGGAGCCGCGTGTGGTGCCAGGGCGCGTCCTGCGTCTCCCCGGCCGACAGGGCGAGCGCCTCGGCGTTGTACGGGTGGGCGGCCCGGGTCAGCGGGAGCGCGGCGACCGCCTCCCGCAGGCGGCGCTCGGCGACGGCGGCCGGGCCGTCCAGGACCTCGGCGGCCGGGGCGGTCCCCGCCGGGCCGAGCGGCACCTCGGAGGCGAGGAGCGCCACCGCGTCGGCGACCGCGTGGAAGCGGGAGGAGCCGAGCGCCTGGAGGGCCGCCGAGTGGGCCCGCGTACGGGCCAGGGTGAGCTGGCGTTCCAGGAGCGCGCCGGCCCGGGCGGCGCCGACGGTGAGGCCGGCGCTCCGCTCGCCCCGGGCGGCGGGGACGGGCCCACTGGCGCTCGACAGCCGGGACAGCGCGTCCACCAGGCGGACGAGCCGGGAGGTGCAGGCCTGCTCCAGGGCCAGGGTCCCGGAGAGCCAGGCCAGCTCGGCGCGGAGCTGGTCGGCCCAGACCGGGTCGAGCAGCGGCCGGAAGGTGTGCAGGGTCCCGCTGATCCGGCGCGCGGCGGCCCGCAGGGTCCGGGCGGCCTCCTCCGCCCCGGCCGTGTCGGCGCCGCTCTCGCGGTGCAGCCGCAGGCCGCGGAGGAAGTCCGCGGCCCGGGCGTGCAGGTACGGGGCCAGGACCTCGCCCGCCATGACGTCCTGGGGGTAGTGGTCAGGGTTGGACACGCCGCCGCCTCCGGGCGTCGATGAGCATCTCCTGGACGTGCCGCAGCGGCTTGCCCTCGGCGTCGGTCGCGTGGCGCGTCCAGTTGCCGTCGGGGCCGAGGTGCCAGGAGGTGGTGGTGTCGGACATCCCGGTCTCCAGGAGCCGGGTGAGGGCCGCCCGGTGGGCGGGGTCGGAGACCCGGACGAGGGCCTCTATCCGGCGGTCGAGGTTCCGGTGCATCATGTCGGCGCTGCCGAACCAGACCTCCGGTTCGCCGCCGTTGCCGAAGGCGAAGATCCGGGAGTGCTCCAGGAAGCGGCCGAGGACCGACCGGACCCGGATGTTCTCCGAGAGGCCGGGGACGCCGGGCCGTACGGCACAGATGCCGCGGACCCAGATGTCGACCGGCACCCCGGCCTGCGAGGCCCGGTAGCAGGCGTCGATGACGGCCTCGTCGACCATCGAGTTGACCTTGATCCGGACGTAGGCGGGGCGCCCGGCCCGGTGGTGGACGATCTCCTTGGTGATCCGGGAGACCAGCCCGTCGCGCAGCGACTTGGGGGCGACGAGGAGCCGGCGGTACGTCTCGCGGCGCGAGTAGCCGGAGAGCCGGTTGAACAGGTCGGACAGGTCGGCGCCCACCTGCGGGTCGGCGGTGAGCAGGCCGAGGTCCTCGTAGAGCCGGGCCGTCTTCGGGTGGTAGTTGCCGGTGCCGACGTGGGAGTAGCGGCGCAGCAGCTCGCCCTCCTGCCGTACCACAAGGGACAGCTTGCAGTGGGTCTTGAGGCCGACGAGGCCGTAGACGACGTGGCAGCCGGCCTCCTCCAGCTTCCGCGCCCACTTGATGTTGGCCTGCTCGTCGAAGCGGGCCTTGATCTCGACCAGGACGAGGACCTGCTTGCCCGATTCGGCCGCGTCGATCAGCGCGTCCACGATCGGCGAGTCGCCCGAGGTCCGGTAGAGCGTCTGCTTGATCGCGAGGACGTCCGGATCGGCCGCCGCCTGCTCCAGGAAGGCCTGCACGGACGTCGAGAAGGAGTCGTACGGGTGGTGCAGCAGCACGTCCCGCTCGCGCAGCGCGGCGAAGACGTCCGGCGCGGACGCCGACTCCACCTCGGAGAGGTCCCGGTGGGTGCCGGCGACGAACGTCGGGTACTTCAGCTCGGGCCGGTCCTGCCCGGCGATGCCGAAGAGACCGGTGAGGTCGAGCGGGCCCGGCAGCGGGTACACCTCGGCGTCGGACACCTTGAGCTCGCGGACCAGCAGATCGAGCACGTACGGGTCGATCGACTCCTCGACCTCCAGGCGGACCGGCGGGCCGAAGCGGCGCCGCATGAGCTCCTTCTCCAGCGCCTGGAGCAGGTTCTCGGCGTCGTCCTCCTCGACCTCCAGGTCCTCGTTCCTGGTCACCCGGAACATGTGGTGCGCGAGCACCTCCATGCCGGGGAACAGCTCCTCCAGGTGCGCCGCGATGACGTCCTCCAGCGGGACGTACCGCTGCGGGGAGGCCTCCAGGAAGCGGGAGAGCAGCGGCGGCACCTTCACGCGCGCGAAGTGGCGGTGGCCGCTGACCGGGTTGCGGACGACCACGGCGAGGTTGAGCGAGAGACCCGAGATGTACGGGAAGGGGTGGGCCGGGTCGACGGCGAGCGGGGTGAGGACGGGGAAGATCTGCTGCCGGAAGAGGGTGAAGAGGCGGGCCTGCTCCTTCTCCGTCAGCTCGGGCCAGCGGATCAGGTGGATGCCCTCGTCGGCCAGGGCGGGCGCGACGTCCTGCTGGAAGCAGGCGGCGTGCCGGGCCATGAGCTCGCGCGAGCGGGTCCAGATGAGGTCGAGGACCTCGCGGGGCTGGAGGCCCGAGGCGGAGCGCGTGGCCACGCCGGTGGCGATGCGGCGCTTGAGGCCGGCCACGCGGACCATGAAGAACTCGTCGAGGTTCGAGGCGAAGATCGCGAGGAAGTTGGCCCGCTCCAGGAGGGGCGTGCCGGGGTCCTCGGCGAGTTCGAGGACGCGCTCGTTGAAGGCGAGCCAGCTGCGTTCACGGTCGAGGAAGCGCCCCGGGGGCAGCTCGTCGTGACCGTCGCCGTCCCCCTCGTACGCGTCGGGATCGGAGTCCAGACCGGAACTGATGCCCCCTACGCCGTTCGGGTGAACGACCTGGGGCCGGTGCGCGGCGATGGAGCCGACGGACGGCTGCGCGGACGGGGTGGCGGAGGACTGGACCGGGACCTCGGCGGGCTGCTGGCTCATGGCCCCATTCTTCCGCGCGAACGGGTGGTCGGGCGCGTCGGAGCGGGCCGTGGTGGAGGGAAGTCTCCCCTTGGGGAGGGCCCTGGCGGGCACGGGCACGGAGCGCTTCATTGCGTGAGCGTCGCAAGCGCGTCTGAACGGTCGGTAACGGGGACGTGGCGTGACGGAATCGGGGGCGGGGCCGCGCGAGTGCCCGGCCCCGCCCCCGGAAGCCCCTACGGGTGGCGGGTGCGCAGCACGCGGAAGGCGGCGAAGAGGGCGAGCGCGGCGAGGGCGAGGAGGATGCCGGACTCGATGAACTGGGCGGGCCAGAAGTGGGACTGGGGGTGGTAGTCGACGTACTGGGCGGTGATGTCGTTGCGGGTGAGGCACTGCTCGTGCGCCGTGATCCACAGGTCGTGGTCCGCGTCCACGCCGGGGGCGGCGTTGGCCTCCTGCCAGCAGATCTCCCGGTCGAAGCGGGCGCCGGTGGAGGTGAGCAGCCCCGTGTCCATGAGCAGCCCGTTGTCCCGGGGCATCAGCATGTCCCCGTTCGGGCCGGTGATCGTCCGCACCGGCAGGAGCGACCAGCGGAGGGATCCGAGCACGAGCAGCACCACGCCCAGGACCGTGCCGGTGGCCGCCATGGCCAGGAGGGTGCGGCGGACCAGCAGTCCGAGGAGGGCGCCGGCGGCGACGGCGGCGAGGAGCTGGGCGAAGAGGACCAGGCCGGTCACCTCGTACGGGCCGAGGTCGAAGTCCCGGTGCCGGGTGTCGGTGAGGTGGCCCTGGGCCAGCCGGTACAGGACGGTCAGGGCGAGGGCCGTGACGAGGGCCGCGACGGTCACGGTGAGGAGCTTGGCGCGGAGCCAGGCGGCGGGGCCGACCGACTGGGTGAGCGACAGCTTGTACGTCCCCGACTCGTACGCGCGGGCGACGAGCGGGCCCGCGACGAAGGCGCCGAGGAGGACCGGCAGGAGGAGCATGCCGTCGGCCACCCCGCCCACGGCGGAGCTCAGCAGGTCCCGGCCGGTGTCGGTCCGGGCGGGCAGGGTCTGGCCGCCCTGGGTGTACGTGTCGGGCACCCGGGCGTCCCAGATCCACAGCGCCCCGATCACCGCCCCGGCCAGCACCACCACCGCGCCCGCCGTCCAGAGCGCCCGCCGGTGCAGCCGTACCGTCACCCATGTCGTGCCCTTCAGGGCGAGGCCGCTCATGCGGAGGCTCCTTCGGTGGTGCGGAGGTGGGCGAGGAGGAGGTCCTCCAGGGAGGGTTCCCAGGTCTCCCAGGGGCCTTCGACGGGGCCCTCGTGGCGGACGAGCGCCGTGAGCTGACGGCCCGTGGTGCGGGACTCGACCACCGTGTGCGGAGCGAGGTCGGCGACGGGGCCGGTGAGCAGGGTGTGGGCGGCGAGGAGGTCGTCGACCGGGCCGTCGAGGCGGATGCGTCCGCCGGCGAGGAGCAGGAGGTGGTCGCAGGCGCCCTCCAGCTCGGTGAGGATGTGCGAGGACATGACGACGGTGGTGCCGTGTTCGGCCGCGTCGGCCATGAGCAGGCCCATCAGCTGGTGGCGGGCGAGCGGGTCGAGGTCGGCCATCGGCTCGTCCAGGAGCAGCAGTTCGGGCCGCTTGCCGAGGGCGAGCGCGAGGGCGACGCGGGTGCGCTCGCCGCCGGAGAGGTTCCGTACGAGGGAGCGCGGGTCGAGCGCGTCGGCCAGGACCCGGAGGGCGGCGGCCTCGTCCCAGCGGCCCGGGTTGAGTTCGCGGCCCATGCGCAGGGTGTCCGCGACGCTGAGCCGGGGGTGGAGCGGCTTGTCCTGGGCGACGTACCCGATCCGTTCCCGCTCCGGGGCGGTGACGTGGCCCTCGGTGGGGCGAAGGAGCCCGGCCGCGAGGGCGAGGAGGGTGGACTTGCCGGCGCCGTTGGGGCCGACGAGGGCGCAGATCCGGCCGGCGGGGAGGCTGAAGTCGCACTCCCGCAGGGCCCAGCGGCCCCGTCGTCCTCCGTGGCGCAGGCCCAGGAGCCCGGCCGCCAGAGCGGCGTCTCGTGTCATCGGTCGTCGTCCCCCTCGAAGTGTTCCTTCAGTACGGCGGTGAAGAGGGCGGCCACGTCCTCGCGGTCCAGTCCGGCGGCGCGGGCGCGGCGCGCCCAGTCGGCGAGCTCGCCGCGCAGGGGCGAGTCGGCGGGGGCGGCGGTGCCGAGCGTGGCGCGGACGAAGGTGCCGAGCCCGCGGCGGGCTTCGACGAGGCCCTCGCGTTCGAGTTCCCGGTAGGCCTTGAGGACCGTGTTGGGGTTGATCGCCGTGGCTTCGACGACCTCGCGTGCGGTGGGCAGCCGGTCGCCGGGCTCCAGGAGGCCCATGCGGAGGGCCTGTTTCGTCTACTGGACGATCTGGAGGTAGGTGGCGACGCCACTGCGCCGGTCGATGCGGTACTCGACCACGTTCCTTTCACCACCCTTTCACTAATCAAGTAGTGAAGGGGTGGTGGAAAGAAGGGGGCGGTGTCAACCGCCCCGCACTTCCGGAAGTTGGCCCGCGCCGCTACGACTCCGCGCGGTACATCAGGTCCACCTCGTGCGTGGTGAAGCCCATCCCCTCGTAGACCCGTACCGCCGCCGTGTTGTCGGCGTCCACGTACAGCATCGCCGTCGGCAGCGTCTGCGCCGCCAGGTGGCGCAGGCCGATCGCCGTCAGGGCCTTGCCGAGGCCGCCGCCCTGGGCCTCCGGCAGGATGCCGACCACGTACACCTCGCCGAGCTGCTCCTCGGCGTGCGTCTTCGTCCAGTGGAAGCCGACGATCCGGCCGTCGCGCTCGGCGAGGAAGAAGCCCTTGGGGTCGAACCACGGCTCCGCCATGCGGTCGTCCAGGTCCCGCTGGGTGAGCGAGCCCTGCTCCGGGTGGTGCGCGAAGGCCGCCGCGTTGACCGCGAGCCAGGCGGCGTCGTCCTGGCCGGGGACGAAGGTGCGGACGGTGACGCCCTCGGGCAGCACCGGCTCCGGGAGGTCCAGCGGGCTCAGCGGACGGCGCAGCTGCCGCAGCTCGCGGAAGAGGGTCAGGCCGAGGACCTGGGCGAGGTGGCGGGCCGCCGACCTGCCGCCGTGCGCCCAGACGCGCAGCCGCTTGCCGGAGGCGGCGAGCAGGGCGGTGCCGAGGGCCCGGCCGTGGCCGCGTCCGCGGTGCGCCGGGTGGACGAGCAGCTCGGCGGCCGGGGCCTCGACCGGGTCGGTCTCCTCCAGCTGGGCGTAGCCGTACAGCGCGGGGCCCACCGTCAGGAGGAAGTGGCGGACGCCCTCGCGCCGGCCGTTGCGCAGGTAGAGCCGCCCCTGCTCGGAGACGGCGTGCACGCCGTCGGCGCGGTCCGCGGCCTCGAGCAGGTCCAGTACGTCCTGGACCTGCTCGGGCGAGAGCTCGTCATACGTGTGGATCTGCCGTCCCGGTTCGAGGGCCGGCGCCGCGTCGGAAGTCATGGGACGAGCCTACGGCGACACTTCGTCAGCCAAGGGCAACTGTCTTGTAACCGGCCGACCCCTGTTGCGCTACGCGCGTTGACCTTAGGCTGCGTGCGCAGACGGGGGACGATCAGGGCCGCGTACCGGGGCAAAGGGACCAGGGAGAGATGGGAACGACACCGAGGAAGAACAAGGCGGGGCGGCGCATTCTCGCCGTCGGCGCGGGGCTCGCGACCGCCGGGGCGCTCGTCGCCGCGCTGCCCGCCGGGGCCTCGCAGGACGCCGCGGAGACCGCCGCGTCCGGCACCAACGGCAAGGGCTGGGGGCGGATGGTCGACGTCCAGCTCCTCTCCTTCAACGACCTCCACGGCAACCTGGAGCCGCCGGCCGGCTCCTCCGGCCAGGTCAGCCACACCCACCCGGACGGCCGGGTCGAGAAGATCGACGCGGGCGGCGTCGAGTACCTGGCGACGCACCTGCGCCAGGCCCGTCAGGGGAATCGTTACTCCATCACGGCGGCGGCCGGTGACCTCATCGGCGGCTCCCCGCTGCTGTCCGGCCTCTTCCACGACGAGCCGACGATCCACGCCCTGAACGGCCTGGACCTCGACGTCACCTCGGTCGGCAACCACGAGTTCGACGAGGGCGCGCGCGAGCTGGCCCGCATGCAGAACGGCGGCTGCCACCCGACGGCCGGCTGTTTCGTGAAGGGCGAGAAGTTCGAGGGCGCCGACTTCCCGTACCTCGCGGCCAACGTGACGGACGAGAAGACCGGCAAGCCGCTGCTCGACCCGACCTTCGTCTGGGAGAAGGACGGCGTCCGCATCGGCTTCATCGGCGTGACCCTGGAGGGCACCCCGAACATCGTCACCGCCGAGGGCGTCAAGGGCCTGAAGTTCGGCGACGAGGTCGAGACGATCAACAAGTACGCCAAGCTCCTGGAGCGCAAGGGCGTCAAGTCCATCGTCGCCCTGGTCCACGAGGGCGGCGCGCCGGTCTCGTCCTCGTACAACTACGACTGCGACAGCCCCGGCCCGGGCGACGGCATCTCCGGTCCGATCACCGAGATCGCCAAGAACGTCTCGCCGCAGGTGGACGCGCTGGTCACCGGCCACACGCACCAGGCGTACGTGTGCACGGTGCCCGACCCGGCCGGCAAGCCGCGCCTGGTCACCTCGGCGTCCGCGTTCGGCAAGCTGTACACCGACACGACGCTGACCTACGACCGCCGCACCAAGGACATCGTGCGCACGGCCGTCGACTCGGCCAACCGCGTCGTCACGCGCGACGTGCCGAAGGCCGCGGACATGACCGGCCTGATCCAGGACTGGCAGGCGCTCGCCGCCCCGGTCGCCAACCGCCCGCAGGGCTGGATCGCCGCCGACATCAACGGGCGCGGCTCCACGGCGTACGAGAAGCCGCTCGGCGACCTGATCGCGGACGCGCAGCTGGAGGGCCTGGCCCCGGCGGACAAGGGCGGCGCGCAGCTGGCCCTGATGAACCCGGGCGGCATACGCGCGGACCTGGTGTACAAGGCCTCGGGCTCCGAGGGCGACGGCGTGGTGACGTACGGCGAGTCCTTCACCGTGCAGCCCTTCACCAACATGATGAACGTGGTCGACCTGAGTGGCGCGAACCTCATTCAGGCGCTGAAGCAGCAGGTCAGCGGCTCGAACCTGAACTCGGTGAAGATCCTCCAGGTCTCGAAGGGCCTCACCTACACGCTGGACATGACGAAGACGGGCGCGGATCGCGTCGTCGACGGCACGATCAGGCTGAACGGTGAGCCGATCGACCCGGCGAAGACCTACCGGGTCGCGATGAACGAGTTCCTCGCGGGTGGCGGCGACGGCTTCCCGGCGCTGGCGACCGGCACGAACAAGCTGGTCGGCGCCTCGGACCTGGACGTGTTCAACGCCTACCTGGCGGCGCACTCCTCGGCCGCGAACCCGCTGCCGGTTCCGGCGGCGGACCGCATCACGGTGATCAAGTAGGACGCGGGGCGGCTCCCCCGCACGCTCTCGGGCGTGCGGGGGAGCCGCCCTTTCCCGCACCCTGGCGCCGTTGTCGTGCACCTGTCATAGTGCGCCCATGGAGCGACGACGCTTTCTCGTGGGAGCGGTGGGGGCCGGGGCCGCGCTGCTCGTCGGGGCACCTCCCGCATCGGCCGTGGACGTACGGGCGTGGATGGCCGCGCACGGGGACGGGACGCCGCTCCAGCGGCTCACCATCCCCGGCACGCACGACTCCGGGGCCCGCTTCGGCGGCCCGTGGAGCGAGTGCCAGAACACCACCATCGCCCAGCAGCTGGACAGCGGCATCCGGTTCCTGGACATCAGGTGCCGGGTGACCGGAGGGTCCTTCGCCATCCACCACGGCGCCTCCTACCAGAACATGATGTTCGGCGACGTCCTGATCGCCTGCCGGGACTTCCTCGCCGCGCACCCCACCGAGACCGTCCTCATGCGGGTCAGGCAGGAGTACTCCGAGGAGTCCGACGCGGCCTTCCGCGCCGTCTTCGACGACTACCTCGACCGGCGCGGCTGGCGCCCGCTCTTCCGGATCGCCGACCGGCTCCCGCTCCTCGGCGAGGCCCGCGGGCGCGTCGTCCTCCTCGCCGACAACGCCGGCCTGCCGGGCCTGCGCTGGGCCGACCCCGCCGTCTTCGCGGTCCAGGACGACTGGAACGCCCTCCCCGACGCCAAGTACCCGAAGATCGAGACCCACTTCCGCGCCGCCTACCAGCAGCCGGGGAAGCTGTACGTCAACTTCGTCAGCACCGCCGCCTACCTCCCGCCCCGCTGGAACGCCGACCGGCTCAACCCCCGCGTCCACTCCTGGCTCGACGGCACGGAGGCGGCCGGGAAGACCGGCCTGGGCATCGTGCCGATGGACTACCCGAACACCCGCTCGGGCCTCGTCGAGGCCCTCCTCCGCCACAACTGACGCGACGGCCCCCTCAGGGTGCCGTCTCCGGCGGCGGGGTCGGGGCGCCCGGGAGGCGGACGGTGACGCGGGTGCCGCCGCCCTCCGCGGCGGCGAGCGCGACCGTGCCGCCGGCCTGCTGGACCGTACGGGCCACGATCGACAGACCCAGGCCCGATCCCGGCAGGCTGCGGGCCGACGGCGAGCGCCAGAAGCGGTCGAAGACGTGCGGCAGTTCGTCGGGCGCGATGCCCGGACCGTGGTCCCGGACCGTCAGCTCGCCCCGCATCAGGGTCACCTCGACCGTGCCGCGCGGGGGCGAGAACTTCACCGCGTTGTCCAGCACGTTGACCAGGGCCCGTTCGAGAGCGGCCGGTTCCGCCCGGACGTACCAGGGCGCCAGGTCCGTCCTGAAGGTGAGCTCCGGGCCGCGCAGCCGGGCCCGGTCCAGGGCCGAGCGGAGGATCGTGTGGAACGGCACCACCTCCAGCGGCCCGGGCCGCGCCGTGTCCGGGCGGGCCAGCTCCTGGAGGTCGCCGATCAGCGACGCCAGCTCCGTCATCTGCGCCTTCACCGAGGCCATCAGGGCCCGCCGGTCCTCCGCCGGGATCGCCCGTCCGGTCTCCTCGCTGCGCGCCAGCAGCTCCACGTTGGTCCGCAGCGAGGTCAGCGGCGTCCGCAGCTCGTGCCCCGCGTCCGCGATCAGCCGCGCCTGCCGGTCCCGGGAGGTCGCGAGCGCCGCCGTCATCGCGTTGAACGACCGCGACAGCCGGGCGATCTCGTCCTCGCCCTCCACCGGGATCCGCACCGTCAGGTCCTCGGTCGCCGCCACGTGCTCCACCGCCCCGGTCAGCCGGTCCACCGGCTCCAGGCCGGTGCGCGCCACCCACAGCCCGGCCGCGCCCGCGCCGACGACGCCGATCCCCGAGACCAGCAGCAGTACCCAGCGCAGGGTGGACATGGAGTTGTCGATCTCGGAGAGCGAGCGGGCGAGGGAGACCGCGATCCCGGGCGGACCTGCCTGCGGATAGGTCGAGACCCGCATCTCGCGTCCGTCCGCGTCCGTCACCGTGTGGAGCACGTACGCCAGTTCACCCCGCGCGACCCGGAGGTCGTCGCTCCCGACCGGCAGCGGCGCCTGCCCCGAGGTGCACACGGCACCGTTCGCGAGGACCACCTGCACGGTGTACGGCTCCACGGTGGCCGCCGGCCCGCGGCCCTGCCGGCAGTCCGAGAGGAGCTCCGTCACCGCCCCGGTGTCCAGCCGTACGTTGCGCAGCGAGGCGTCCAGCTCCGCCTCCAGCTGGGCCCGCGTCACGAACCAGCAGGCCGCCGAGACCGCGGCCACCGCCACCGCCACCGCGAAGGCGGTGAGCAGCGCGAGCCGTGAACGCAGCGGCCGCGACCGGAACCAGGCGAGGGGACCGCGCGCGTCCCGTCCCTTCACTCCGCGCCCCCTCCGCGCAGCACGTACCCGACGCCCCGCACGGTGTGGACCAGGCGCGGCTCCCCGCCCGCCTCCGTCTTGCGCCGCAGGTACATCACGTACACGTCGAGCGAGTTCGAGCTCGGCTCGAAGTCGAAGCCCCACACCGCCTTCAGGATCTGCTCGCGGGTCAGCACCTGGCGCGGGTGGGTCAGGAACATCTCCAGGAGGGTGAACTCGGTACGGGTCAGCTCCACCGGCCGCCCGCCCCGGGTCACCTCCCGCGTCACCGGGTCCATGCGCAGGTCCTCGAAGGCGAGGACCCCGTCCCCGGCCGGCGCGGCGGCGGGCGCGGCGTACGCGCTGCGCCGCAGCAGCGCCCGGATGCGGGCGAACAGCTCGTCCAGTTCGAACGGCTTCACCAGGTAGTCGTCGGCGCCCGCGTCGAGCCCGGTGACCCGGTCGCCGACCGTGTCCCGGGCCGTCAGCATCAGGATCGGCACGGTCGAGCCGGAGGCCCGGATCCGCCGGGCCGCGGTGAGCCCGTCCATGCGGGGCATCTGCACGTCCAGGACGACGAGATCGGGGGCGTACGACTCCATGGCGGCGAGCGCGTCGAGCCCGTCGGCGGCCTCCCGCGTCGCGTACCCCTCGAAGGCGAGGCTGCGGCGCAGGGCCTCCCGTACGGCCGGCTCGTCGTCGACGACGAGGATGCGCTCGGCTTCGTTCTGCTGTCCCGTCTGTGCCGTCATGGCCCAAGACTCGCACGCGTCCGGTGTGCCGTTCAGCTGTCGCCGCCCGCACGCAGACTCGGCAGGTCGGCCTTGACGGTGTCGACGGGGATGGCGAATCCGAGGCCGACGCTTCCGGCCGCGGAACCGTTCGCGGAACTCGGCGCGTACATGGCCGAATTGATTCCGATGATCTCACCGTTCATATTGATCAGCGCGCCGCCGGAATTCCCCGGATTCAGGGAGGCGTCGGTCTGGATCGCCTTGTACGTGGTCTTCGAGGAGCCGGTGTCACCGTTGAACCGCTGTCCGCCGAATTCGAACGGCCAGCCCTGGCGCGGATCCCACTGCTGCCCCCGGCCCTGACCCTGGTCCTGGTCCT
>NZ_JAPSIW010000324.1 GCF_031178505.1 Streptomyces sp.
GCGCACGGCGGCGACCACCCCGGACAGCAGGTCGTCCCGGCCCGCCGGTCGCGGCCCGCCGCCCCAGGTGGCCGTGCGGACGAGCACGGTGACAGCCGCCAGCGGCCACGCCACCCGCCGGTAGGCGGCCCGGCAGACTGGGGCCCGGGCCTGCGCCGGGGGCCCGGACGGAGCGGACGGGAGCGACGGCAACGGCCGGGCGGCGGACGACGACGGCGCGGGTGACGCCGACGACGGGAGCGACGACGCGGCTGACGACGACGGGGAGAGAGACGACCCGGCTGATCGCGACGGGGAGAGCGACGGGGCGGCAGCCAGCGCGAGGGCGACGGTGCCGAGGGCCAGGACGGGCGGCAACGCCCGCAGCGGACCCAGCTGTTCGCCCATCACGGCACCGGCCGGCGGACCGCCCGCCATGACGAGCGCCATGGCACCGACGAGCAGAGCCAGGTGGTGGCCGCGCTCACGCGCCGGGAGGCGCTCCGCGGTGACCGCCACGACCGGGGCCAGCATCCCGCCCGCGCCCAGCCCTTGCAGGAACCGGGCGGCGGGCGGCGGCCCCGCGGCGCCGGAAGTCGCACCGAGCAGGGCTCCCAGCAGGAACACGGCGATCGAGGCGAGCAGGACGCACCGGCGGCCGTGCCGGTCGCCGAGGGCGCCGAGGACCGGCAGGGCGGCGGCGGTCGCGAGCGGCTGGACGGCCGTCTCCCACGCCGAGGACGGGGGCGCCACGATCGCGCCGCCGGAGGCGGGCACGGCCGCGGCCGTGCCCATGCTGCCGGCCAGGGACAGCAGGACCGCCAGCGCCAAGAGCACCGCGGCGCGGCTTCCCGGCACAGCCGGGGAGCCGGTCCGCTCCTCGCTGGTCGTCGTCACCGCCGTCCCGCCCCGCTCCGCTCGGCCGTCGTCGACCGGCAGTAGAACAGCGGGCGCTCAAGACCGGCTCGAGCCGGCCCGGCCGCCGCACCGGTTCAGCCGCTGCCCAGCCGGAAGCCCACCCCACGAACCGTCACGATCCAGCCGCTGTCGCCGAGCTTGCCGCGCAGGCTGCTGACGTGCGTGTCCACGGTGCGCCGCGACCAGGAGTCGCCCCACACCTGCTGGAGCAGCTGCTTGCGCGGGATGACCGTGTCCGGGTGCGAGGCCAGAAGCCGCAGCAGGTCGAACTCCTTGCGGGTCAGGGACACCTCCACCCCGTCGACGGTCACCTCGCGGGAGTTGACGTCGATGCGCAGCCGGCCGTGGCGTATCTCCTCGACGGCCGCCGACTGCCACCGGGCCCTGCGGGTCACGGCCTCGATGCGGGCCATCAGCTCGCGCAGCCCGTAGGGCTTGGTGACGTAGTCGTCGGCGCCCGCCTGCAGGCCCAGGACACAGTCCAGCTCGGACTGGCGGGCGGTGACGATGATGACGGGGACCCTGCTGACCGTGCGGATCGCCCGGCACACCTCGAGTCCGTCCAGATCGGGCAGTTCCAGGGCCAGCAGCACCAGGTCCGCGTCCGCGTACGCCTGCAGTGCCGCACCGGCGCGGGTGACGCAGTGCGGATCGTGCCCGTGCCGGCGCAGCTGGGCCGCCAGGCAGTCCGCGGGTTCCGTGTCGGCGTCCACGACGAGGATGCGCCGTCCGGTGCCCGGCGCCGCCAGCGCGGGGCGAGGGACGGGTGCGGCGTCCTCCACCAGCCGAATGTGGTGCGGAGCGGAGGTGCGGGGCTCCGGCAGCACCGGCGCCGACAGCTGACTCATGTCTCCCCCAGGGGTCCTCGGCGGCCCGTGTGCGAGGGACCTTACCGACGGGCGGTCGAGTCCCGGTCCAGCGCGGGACTCGACCGCTTCGAGAAGTGCACGGCGTCAGGCGTCGAGCACCCACGCCGAGTCGTGCCGCCTGAACCCGATGTGCGGGTAGTACTCCGTGGCCGCGGGCGCCGACAACAGCACGACCTTGGCGGTCGGAGCCTCTTTGCGGGTGGCGTCGATCAGCGCCCGGCCGATGCCCGAGCGCTGGTGGCCGCCCGCGACGGCGATGTCGGAGAGGTAGGTGACGTAGGAGAAGTCGGACACGCTGCGCGCGATGCCGATGAGGGTGCCCGCGCTGTCGCGGGCGACGAGGACGAGGTTGGCGCCCGCCGTCATCGCGGCCATCCGGTCCCGGTCGTCGACCGGACGCCGCTCGCCCAGGCCGGAGGAACGGTAGACCTCCAGGACCTCGTCCAGGTCGAGGCCGGCGCCCTCGGCCCGCTCAATCGTCCAGCTCACGAAGCTTCTCCAATCGATCGCGTATCACGTGGTGGTTGCCGAGGAAGCGCTCGGGGGCGAGGTCGCCCGGGTCGACACCTTCCCTGGCGAGGGAGTCGGCGAAGTGCGTACCGGTGGCGATCGTGTGGTTCGCCGCGGCCTGCACCAGACGATAGGCCCGCTCGCGCTCCACACCGGCGCCGAGCAGGTCGGCCAGGACCGGCGAACTGTGGATCAGGCCGTCCGTGTGGTCGATGTGGGCGCGCATCAGCTCGGGACGGACGGTGAGGGAGGCCACCAGGTCCGCCGCCATCGTCGCCTGGAAATGCCCGACGGCCAGGCTGTCGGGCAGGATGACCCGCTCGACCGACTGGTGGGCCAGGTCCCGTTCGTGCCACAGAGCCACGTTCTCGACGGCGGTGTCCGCGTAGCCGCGCAGCAGCCGGGCCAGGCCGCACAGCCGTTCGCTGGTGGTGGGGTTGCGCTTGTGCGGCATGGCGCTCGACCCCTGGTAGGCGGCGGTACGCCGCTCCTCGACCTCCCGGACCTCGGTGCGCTGCAGCAGCCGCAGCTCCAGGGCCAGGTGCTCGACGCAGGCGCCCAGCGTCGCGACGGCCTGCAGCAGCTGGGCGTGGCGGTCGCGGGCGACGACCTGGCTGGGCGCCGGTTCGATGCCCAGCCCCAGGGCCCGGCAGACATGTTCCTCGACGTACGGGTCGATGAGCGCGTAGGTGCCGACGGAGCCGGAGACGGTGCCCACGGCGACGGCCTCGCGGGCCGCCGCGAGGCGGCGCAGCGAACGGTCGACGGCGAAGGCGTGCCCGGCGAGCTTGTGGCCGAACGTGGTCGGCTCGGCGTGCACGCCGTGGGTGCGGCCGATCATCACGGTGTCCCAGTGCTCCACCGCCCGGTCGGCGAGGACGCGGCGCAGTCGCGCAGCCGCCCCGGACAGGAGGTCGGTGGCGCGGGCCAGGGTGTGGCCGAGCGAGGTGTCGACGAGGTCGTAGCTGGTCATTCCGAGGTGGACCCAGCGGGCCGACTCCTCGGGGATGTCCTCGCAGTAGGCCGCGAGGAAGGACAGCACCTCGTGATCGCGTTCCTTCTCCAGCTCGGCGACCCTGGTCGCCAGCGGCACCCTGGCCCGGCGCATGTCCTCGACCGCCTCACGCGGCACCCGGCCGAGGGTGGCCTGTGCCTCGGAGGCGAGGATCTCGACCTGGACCCAGGTCGCGTAGCGGGACTGGTCCGAGAAGAGGTCCGCCATCTCGGGCCGCGTGTAGCGGGCAATCATGAGTCGGCCTTCGTCAGGGGGCTGATGGTGTCGGGGCTGATCGTGTCGGGGCTGATCGTGTCGGCGGAAAGCTGAGGGGCCGGCCCGGAGGGGGCGGACCGGCCCGGAAAGGCCGGTCCGGTGCGCCGCCGACCGCGCACCGGACCGCTCGGGGCGTCAGTACGCCCCGAAGTACTCGCGCTGCTCCCATTCGGTGACCCGGCCGGGCTCCGGGCGGGCCTCGGCGCACCAGGACGCGTAGCGGCGCAGCTCGCTCTCCTTGAGCTTGGCCAGGCACGCGGCGAGGGGCGCGCCGAGCAGTTGGCCGGCCCGCCCGGCCCGGAAGGCGTCGAGGGCCTCGGCGAGGGACTGG
Organism: Streptomyces sp.; assembly: GCF_031178505.1. GTDB lineage: Bacteria > Actinomycetota > Actinomycetes > Streptomycetales > Streptomycetaceae > Streptomyces > Streptomyces gulbargensis. Next base: position 3,878 of record NZ_JAPSIW010000324.1, read on the forward strand.
GGCACCGTCGTGGCGGCGGCGCCCGGTTCCTCGGGGGCGGGCGCCGCTCCGCCGGTCAGGCCGTCGAGCCCGGCGAAGAGCTGGGCGGCGATGTTGAGGTAGGGGTTGGCGCAGGGTTCGCCCACGCGGTTCTCGATGTGGGCGCCGGGGCCGCTGCCGACGACACGGAGCATGGCGGTGCGGTCCTCGAAGCTCCAGCCGACCCGGGTGGGCGCGAGCGTGTGTTCGGCGGCGAGCCGCCGGTAGCCGTTGACGGTGGGCACCGACAGCAGGAACAGGTCGCCGGCCCAGGACAGCAGGCCCTCGGCATAGGCCTTGCCGCTCGGGGACAGGCCGCCGGACAGTCCCTCGGCGCTGAAGACGTTGCGGCCGGTGGCGGTGTCGGTGAGGGACTGGTTCAGGTGCCAGCCGCTGGGGTCGGCCGCGTCCAGCAGCGGCTGCGACATGAAGGAGGCGTGGTGGCCCCGGCGGGCGCAGAAACGCTTGGTGACGGTGCGGAACAGCAGCATCGCGTCGGCGGTGTCCAGTGCGGACATGGGGCTGAAGGTGGTCTCCACCTGTCCCGGTCCGGACTCGTGCTCCATCGACCGCAGCGGCAGGCCCAGCTTCAGCAGGTGCAGCGCCAGCGGGTCGGTGACGGCGGCCACGGAGTCGTAGGCGGCGTCGAGGTTGAACTGGTAGCCGGCGTTGACCGCGCTCACGCGCGGCGCCCGGCCCTGCAGGCCGAAGCCGTTGCCCTGGTTGCCGGGCTCGTCGTCCAGGCGCCGGGTCAGGTACCACTCGACCTCGAGGCCGAGGACGGGCGTCAGCCTCTGCTCGGCGTACCGGGCCAGGACCCGGCGCAGGGTGGCCCGCGAGGACAGCGGGTGCGCGGTGCCGTCGCGCAGGTACTCGTCGCCGATCACCCAGGCGGTGCGCGGCCCCCGGCCGGGCAGCACCTGGAACGTCGTCGGGTCGGGCACGAGCACGAAGTTGCCCGCGCCCGCGATCTCGTCGACGCCGATGCCGTGGTCGCCCAGGAAGTCGACGGCGACGGCGTGGCCGGTGTCGAAGAGGAAGGGACCGGGGCTGAAGTTCATGCCGTTGCGCAGCACCGTGGCGAAGGCCGCGGCGGTCAGCGTCTTGGAGCGGGCCAGGCCGTGCGGATCGCCGAAGACCAGGCGGACGAAGTCGACGTCCTCCAGGGTGGCTTCGATCCGCTCGGCGGCGGCCGACTGCTCTTCGTCCCACAGCCCGTGGTCGGCGACGAACGAGGGCCGCCCGACGCTGCCCTCCGCCGCGGGTGTGGACCATGACCTGGCATACATGGCTGGGTTGCGTCCTTTCACCGGAGGTTGGAGGTGAGGTCGGCCCCGGCCGGGTGCGGCAGGGGAGCCAGCGCCGCCTCCAGGCGGCGCGCCACCGTCAGGACCAGGTCGTCGGCGCCGACCGGGCCCACGAGCTGCACGCCGGCGGGCAGGCCGGCGCGGGTCAGCCCGGCGGGCAGGGACACGGCGGGCTGACCCGTCATGTTGTAGGGGTACGAGGCAGGCGCCCAGGCCAGCCACATCAGGTCCCGCGGGTCCGCGGCCCAGGACGGGCCGATGGCGTCGGCGTCGAACGGCTCGATCGGCACGGTCGCCATGGCCAGCATGTCGTAGCGGTCCATGACGGAGCGCAGCGTGGTGCGCAGGTTCTGGCGCACCTCCTCGGCCATGATGACGTCGACCCCGCTGAGGGTGCGCCCGTGGCGCACGATCTCCAGCCTGCCCCCGTCGATGAACTCCTCGTCCTCGGGCGCGGTGCCGGCCGCCTCGGACGCGGCGAGGATGTCGACGACGGCCGGGTAGAGGTTGTTGCAGCGCACCTCGACGTCCTCGACGCGGTGCCCTTCGGCGAGCAGCACCTGCCGGGCCTGGTCGGTGACCCTGCGGATCTCCGGGGTGGTCCCCTCGTACTCGATCCAGCCGACCCTGAGCGCGCGCATGTCGCGCGGGGAGTCCAGGGAGCCCAGCCCGGAGTCGGGGTCGGTGGGGTGGGGGCCGGCGACGACCTGGCCGAGCAGTGCGGCGTCGGCGACGCTGCGGGCGAGGGGGCCCTGGTGGGCGAGCCGGTCGGCGCCGTTGCGGAAGTAGGGGACCCGGCCGTAGGACGGCTTGTAGCCCACCACTCCGCAGAACGCGGCGGGGATGCGGATGGAACCCGACCCGTCGGTTCCCAAGGCCCCCTCGCACAGACCGGCCGCCACGGCCGCGCCGGCCCCACCGCTGGACCCGCCCGCGGTCAGCCGCGGGTCGTAGGGGTTGCGGGTGGGCGGGGCGACGCGGCCCACGGTGGACGCGCTCCAGCCGAACTCGGAGGTGGTGGTCTTGCCGACGACGATCGCGCCGGCGGCACGCAGCCGGGCCACGGCCGGCGCGTCCTCGCGGGGGCGGTCGTTCCTCAGCAGCGACCCCCGGGTGGTGGGCAGGTCCCGGGTCTGCAGCAGGTCCTTGACGGAGACGGTGACCCCCAGCAGCGGCATGTCCCACCAGGCCTCGCGGCCCCGTTCCCGGATGCGGGCGTCCGCCCGCTCGGCCGCTTCCAGGGCCGTGTCGTCGGCGACGGCGACGTACGCGTCCAGGACGTCCCGCTCGCGGATCGCGGTGAGGACGGACCGGACGTGTTCGACGACGGTGAGCTCCCCGCGGGAGAGGAGTTCCTTGGTGTGGCTGATGCCGCGAGCGGTCATCGCGTACTCCTTCAGGGGCGCTCTCGGCGCGGTACTGGGCGGGGGCGGGGCCCGCCGTGCGGGTCAGGACGCACGGCGGACCTGCCCGGTGGCGGCACCGGCCGCTTCGGGAACGCCTCCGGTGACACTGGACCAGTGCCAGGCCGCGTCGAACGCGGTGACCTCCAGAGGGTGGCCGGCCGCGGCCAGTTCGGCGGCCAGGCTCGTGGCACGGGCGATGAACGCCGACACCCGGTGCGCCGCGAGCAGGTCCTGCTCGTCGAAGGCGGGGCCCTCGCAGCGCAGCAGCCGCAGGTCCATGAAGCCGTTGAAACGGCGTCCGTCCACGTCCACGGCGTGCGGGGAGCGGATGGAGAAGCGCACCCCGTTGTTGACGTGTCCGTGGTGGTGCTGGTCGGAGTAGAAGGCCACGTCCGGGATGGTCGGGGGCACGAAGTGGTCGCGGGCGGCCACCTCGGGAACCTTCGGCAGGTTGCCCGCCACGAAGTGCCAGGAGTTGTACTGCATGCGGGAGGACATCGCCCAGGCGGTGTCGGCGAGTGCCGCGGCCGAACCCCCGAAGTGGCGGTCGGCCGTGGCGTGCGGCACCACGCAGCAGAAGAAGCGGGTGATGTCCCAGTCGCAGATCTCCGCCCAGCGCTGGGTGCGCAGCGCCGAGATCAGGGCGGGCAGGGAGCGCATGCCCCGGCTCATCGTGAAGTCGGCGTCGAAGGCGTCGGTGGTGGCGTCGCTGCGCACCGGTCGGGCG
>NZ_JAPSIW010001019.1 GCF_031178505.1 Streptomyces sp.
CTCGCATCAGGCGAGAGCCGCAGGAGTGGAAGGGACACGCGCCGTGGGACAACGCCCGCAGACCCCGGCACAACAGCCGTCCCCACGGGCTGCCCGTAGCTGGACCCGGCCCGCCCCTCGCGGCGACGTACGGCTGGAGGCACTGCTCAGCACCGCCGAGGCACTGCTCGCCGAAAAGCCGTTCACGGAAGTGTCCGTCGGGGAGGTCGCCGCCAGGGCGGGCATCTCGCGGCCCACCTTCTACTTCTACTTCGACACCAAGCACTCGCTCCTGGCCGCCCTGCTGGAACGCGTCATGCACGACAAGCTGGAGATCGCGCTGCGCGGCTTCGGTACCACCGGGGCCGATCCGGACCCCCAGCGCACGTTCGAACAGAACTACGCGGAGATCCTGGCGCTGTGGCGCGAGCACTCCGCCGTGGTGGTCGCCGCGTCGGACGCGATGGCGTCCGACGCGGAGCTCCGGGAGGTGTACACCGGGCTGCTCAGGCTGTTCATCGAGCCGGCCACCGAGTGGATCGAACAGGAGCGTGCCACCGGGCGCGCCCCCGCGGGAACCGACGCGGCGACGCTGGCCACGACCCTGGTCTGGATGAGCGAGCGCAACCTCTACGCCGCCCTCCTCGGCATGGAGCCGAAGGTGTCCGACGGGGAACGGGTGGCCGCGCTCGCGGACGTGTGGATGCGCAGTGTCTTCGGCACGGGGCCCCGGACCGCCGCCTGACGGCAGGACGACGACGCGGCCGGGCCTGGCCGGAGCCGCACTCCCCGGCCGGACGCCCCCCGTTTCAGCGACCGGCCAGGTCGAGTGCCGCGGTGAGGGCCGCCGCCAGGCCGAGGAGAAGGGCGCGCGTCACCGTGCCGAGGGAGTCCCCGATCCCGCCGGTCATGACGGCGAGCGTCCCGGCCATCAGCGAGACGATGCCGATCGCCGTACCGGTCGTCAGCGGCGGGAGGCACGGACCGAGCGCCGGCCCGGCCCCCGGCGGCCTCCCGCGCGCCGATGCCCTGCTGACCCCGGACGGTGAGCTCGAGCCGCCCCGCGGCCGCCCGCATCACCGCGGCTCCCAGGGTCTCCGCCGTGCCCGCCCGCACGTAGACCGCGCACAGCAGACCTTTTCCGCACGCGGCTATCGCTCATGACCGACTTCGTCCTGCCTGACGAAGCGATCGAGCAGGCGCGGGCGCACCCGGGGAGCGCCACCTGGTGCGCGGCCCGGACCTCGTCCGACGTGTACCGCAGCCGGCCGTGCCGGCATTTGACAGCCGTCCGGCACGCGACGGCCTCCAGCGGCCCGTACGAGTGGGCCGGGGCGCGCCCGGCTTCCGGAAGCGCGTGAGCGCGCCGGTGACAGGGCGCCCCGGCGGTACGGCCGGGCCGGCGGCTACAGCTTGCGGAGCACGGAGCTCAGCATGTCGATCTCGTCTGCGGAGAGTTTGTCGGTGAAGTGGCGGCGTACCGCGGCGTCCAGGCCCGGTTGCGCGGCGGTGATGGCCTGGCCCCCGGTGTCGGTGAGGGTGACGGTCACGCTGGCGCCGCCGGAACGTTCGCGGGTGACGAGGCCGCGCCGGCCCATGCGGGTGAGGTGGTGGGAGGTGCGGGTGCGGTCCCAGCCGAGGGCCGCGGCGAGCTCGCTCTGGCGCAGGGAGCCTCCCGCCTTGCTGAGGCTGACGAGGATCGTCAGGTCCGGCTCGGACAGGCCCACCGCCTCGGCGGTGTCGGCGATCACCCGGGCGCGGACGACCTCGTGGGCGCGTTTGAAGGCAGACCAGAGGTCGACAGGAC
>NZ_JAPSIW010000325.1 GCF_031178505.1 Streptomyces sp.
GGGTGGCCATGACGTGGCGGGTCGCGTCGGTGATCCACCGTGAGGAGGCCAGACCGGCGCCCGGCCCCCAGTAGGTGAACAGGGGGAAGGTGCCGAGCTTTTCGGTGAGTTCGTCGTGCAGGGCCGCGGGGCGGGTGTAGCAGTCGGGTTCCTTGCGGCCGTCGGCGTAGTAGACCGGGCGCGGGGTGACGGTCCAGTCGGTGCCCGCGCCCATCGCGTACCACCAGCAGATGTTGGCGACGGTGTAGCCGGGACGGGCGCGGCGGGCGGCGTCCCACACGCGGTCGCCCTCGATCAGTTCGTGGCTCTGCCGCCACAGCAGGACCTCGCCGAGGTCGCGGAAGTACCAGCCGTTGCCGACGATGCCGTGCTCGGCGGGCAGGGTGCCGGTCAGGAACGTGGCCTGCGCCGAGCAGGTGACGGCGGGCAGCACGGTGTCGAGCGCGGCCCGGCCGCCCCGTGCGGCGAGTGCGGACAGCTGGGGCATGTGGGCGAGCAGCCTCGGAGTGAGGCCGACGACGTCGAGGACGAGCAGGGGGGTCGGTCCGCCGGGTCGGGTCATGGCAGTTCCTTCAGTCCGAGGTCGGTCAGCAGGTCGCGGGCGGTCCCCAGTTCGGCGGCGATGCCGTCGGCGAGCTGGTCCGCGTCGCGCGGACGCAGCCGGGGCGGCAGCGCCTGCCAGGTGTAGGTCTCCACCTCCAGGTGCCGCGTCAGCGGTTGTGCGCCGCCGACCAGGGCGGTCAGTGCCTCCCCCAGGACACCGAGGGTGGCGGTCAGCGGGGCCGGGGGCGCCGCGTGCAGGGGCATGTGGAAGTGGGCGCGCCACGGCGCCGTACCCGGCAGGGCGTCGCCGGTGAGGGCCTCGCCGAGGTCGTCGGTGCCGTGCAGACCGTTGACGGTCTCGCTGCGGGTCTGGTGCAGGAAACGGGGCTCGGCGAAGGCCGCCAGGGCCTCGCGGACCTCGGGACGCGAGGGGTGCTCGGCGTGCAGGGCCGCGGACAGCTGAGCCTTGACGACCGGTATCCGGGCCCTGGAGAGAGCGCCGACGGCCGCCCGGGGGTCCTCGAAGGAGGTGGCGAGGTGGCAGGTGTCGACGCAGACGCCGACGCGCTCGTGGGCGATCGCGGTGAGCGGGGCGATGGCGTCCCGCGTGGTCTCCACGACGCAGCCGGGCTCCGGTTCCAGGGCGACGCGGACCGAGCGGCCGGTGGCTTCGGCGAGGTCGTCGAGGCGGCCGGCGAGTTCGGTCAGCGCCGCGTGGGCGCGGACGGCGTTCGCGGCGTCGTAGTCGGTGCGCCAGGCCAGCGGAAGCGTGGAGATGCTGCCCTCGGCCGCGTCGTCGGGCAGGAGGCCGGTCAGTACTCGCGCCAGCGCCAGGGTGTAGGCCGCCCGGTCGGGATGCGCCCAGTCCGGCGCGTAGACCCGGTACTTGACCCGCTCGGCGCCGAAGCCCCGGTAGGGGAAGCCGTTGAGGGTGACGACCTCCAGCCCGCGCCGGTCGAGTTCGGTGCGCAGGCGGCGCACCTCCCGCGGGTCGGCGTCGAGGGCGTGCGCCGCGTCCGCGGCGAGCCACAGGCCGATGCCCAGCCGGTCCACGCCCAGGCGGCGGCGGACCGGTTCGCAGTGGGCGCCGAGCTGGGCGAGGACCCCGTCCAGGGTTTCGGCCGGATGGACGTTGGTGCAGTAGGCGAGGTGGACGACGCTGCCGTCCGGGTGGCGGAAGCGCACCGCTCACACCTCGGCCGGGGCGCCGCGCAGGATGGAGTTGCCCGCGTGGGTGGGGCCCGCGGCGGGCGGTTCCAGGCGCAGGCGGCCGCTGAGGGAGTAGAAGGCCACGGGGTTGCGCCACAGCACGAGGTCCACGTCGTCCGCGTCGAACCCGGCCGCCAGCATGGCGTCGCCGACCCTGCGGGTCTTCAGGGGGTCGCTCCTTCCCCAGTCGGCGGCGGAGTTGACCAGGACCCGTTCGGTGCCGAACTCCCGCAGCACCGCGACCATGCGCTCCTCGTCCATCTTGGTGTCCGGGTAGACCGAGAAGCCGAGCCAGCAGCCGCTGTCCTTCGCCTCGGCGACGGTGGTCTCGTTCAGGTGGTCGACCAGGACCCGGTCGGTGCCGAGCGCGGAGGCCCGTACGGCGTCGAGGGTGCGGCGCAGTCCGGTGAGCTTGTCGCGGTGCGGGGTGTGCACCAGGGCCGGCAGCCCGTGGTCGGCGGCGAGTTGCAACTGGTGTTCCAGGGCGGCGTCCTCGGCCGCCGTCATCGCGTCGTAACCGATCTCTCCGACCGCGACCACCTGGTCCTTGACCAGGAAGCGCGGCAGGTCCTCCAGGACGGGGGCGCAGCGCGGGTCGTTGGCCTCCTTCGGGTTGAGGGCGATGGTGCAGTGGTGCGTGATGCCGTGCTGGGCGGCGCGGAAGGGCTCCCAGCCGAGCAGCGCGTCGAAGTAGTCGTGGAACGAGGCCGGCGAGGTCCGGGGCTGGCCCAGCCAGAAGGCGGGTTCGACGACCGCCCGGACGCCGGCCGCGTGCATCGCCTCGTAGTCGTCGGTGGTGCGGGAGGTCATGTGGATGTGCGGGTCGAAGATGCGCATGTACGGCTGCTCCTCGGTGACGTCAGTGCCCGGTCAGCGCGAGCACGTGGTGGAGGTCGTCGGGGACCGGACGACCGGCGGCGGTGCGCTCGGCGGCGTAGTCGCGCAGCATCCGGGCCAGTTCGCCGTCGCCGTCGGCACGGTCCGCGAGGCGGGCGATCGTGGTCACGGGCACGCCGGTGAACAGGCACTTGAGCACGGCGTGCCGCCAGGCGTGCGGCGCCAGGTGCCGGGCCGCGTACGGGCCGAGGGCGGCCGCCACCAGGGTGGTGTCGTTGGCGCGCAGCGCGTCCTCGACCAGCGGCAGGCCGTCGGCGGGGTCGGGGTCCAGGGTGTCCAGCGCCAGCAGGACGGCCCGGCGTTCGGCGGCCGTGCCCTGGTGGTAGAGGCGGGCGGTCTCGGCGGCCTCCGGACGGGCGGCGCACAGCAGCCGCACCCGGGGTGTGTCGGACGGCCCGCACCTGCGGCCCGCCTCGGCGAACCTCAGCTGCCAGCCGGGCGCCCGGCCGGCGGCTTCGGCCAGGGCGGCGTCGAGCCAGCGCTGTGCCTCGGCGTCCGATGCCGCGAGCGGGGGACGCGGCCCGTCGTCCGGTCCGGCGCCCGGCGTGGTGGGTGCGGTGGTCATCTCGTCCCTCCGTTGCGCAGGAAGCCGAGGGACCGGGCCGCGAGGGCGGGCCCGGCGTGGGAGTGGCGGGGCAGCTCGACGACGGTCAGCCCCCGGTAGCCGGTGTCGGCCAGGGCCCGCAGCACGGGCGGGAAGTCGATCTCGCCCTCGCCGAACGGCAGGTGCTCGTGGACGCCGCGGCGCATGTCCTCGATCTGCACGTGCCTAAGCCAGGGCCCGGCCTCGCGCACGCAGTCCGCCACGGGCGCCGGCTCCAGGCACTGGCAGTGACCGATGTCGAGGGTCAGACCGAGCGGCGCGGGGTGGCCGAGGCCGCGGGCCAGCCGGTGGAAGTCGGCGAGGGTGGCCAGCAGGTGACCGGGCTCGGGCTCGACCGCGAGCGGTACACCGGCCTCCTCGGCCGCCTCCAGGACCGGGGCCAGGGCCTCGCCCAGGCGTACGAAACCCTCGGCCTCGCCGAGCCCGGCGGGAAGGGCGCCGCTGAAGCAGTGCACGGCGTGCGCGCCCAGCTCGGCCGCGATCCGTACCGCGCGGATCAGCAGCCGGATGCGGGCCCAGCGGTCGTCCGGGTCGTCCTCCAGCAGGCTCGGGCCGTGTTTGCGGCGCGGGTCGAGGACGTAGCGGGCACCGGTCTCCACGGTGACGCCGAGCCCGAGGCGGGCGAGTTGGCGTGCGGTGCGGGTGGTGCGGGTGAAGACGTCGGGGGCGAGGGGGTCGAGGTGCATGTGGTCGAGCGTCAGGCCGACGCCGTCGTAGCCGAGGTCGGCCAGCAGGGCGAGGGCGTCCTCCAGGCGCAGGTCGGTCAGGCCGTTGGTGCCGTATCCCAGGCGCAGCCCGTTCACGTGGGGCTCACCGTCCGGGCCAGGCGCGCGGCGAGGGGCGCGAGCGCGGCGGTCAGCAGCCCGGTGCCCGGCTGTCCGGCCCTCGCCGCCAGGCCGCCCTGCAACGCGATCATGCCGCGGATGCCCGCGCCCACGGCCCGCTGGGTGAGTACCGGCGACGGATGGAGCACGGCGTGCGCGAGCGGCGGTGCGACGGTGCCCGCGTAGCCCGCGGCGAGGGCCGCCCGGGCGGCGCCGGGAACGGCACGCACCGGACCGTCGTGGGCGCCCCGCCGGCCCACGACGGCGGCGGTCACCGCGGCCGTCACCCCCAGCGCCGCCAGCGGAGCGGTGCTGGACCCGCCCTCGGTCTCGCGGCGGGAGACCAGGGTGACGGCACCCGTGTGCAGGCCCAGTACGGCGGCCGGCACCAGGGCGCGGCGTACCGGGCCCCCGGTGGCGGCGGCCCCCAGCAGGACGTCCAGCCCGCGGGCCGCCGCCATCGCCGCCGGACCGGCCGCCGTGTGCTTGAGCCGCAGGTCGTAGGCCCACACGGTGGCTGCGAGCGGCAGGGCGACCGCCAGCGCCGGCCGCCGCGCGCGGGCGGCCATGGCGAGTCCGCCGGCGGTCAGCGCGCCGGCCGCCGCGAGCGCGGCGCCCGGCCGGATGCGGCCTGAGGGCAGCGGCCGGTGCGGGCGGACCACCGCGTCCTCCTCCCGGTCGGCCCAGTCGTTGAGGGTCATGCCCGCCTCGTACAGGCACAGTGAGGCGCCCACCGCCCAGGCGGTGCGCCGTCCCGGCGCCGCTCCGGTGGCCGCGGCCCCCGCGAGCGCGTCACCGGGCACCGTGAACAGGGCGGGCAGCCGCAGCAGTTCCGCCCAGGCCCGCGCCGTCCCGCCCGTGGGGCCGACGGCGGTCACCGGGACTCCCCGAGGCGTTCGGCGAACGCGAGCAGAGCCGTGTACTGGTCGGCCAGGCAGGCGCCGTCGCCGTCGCCGTCCTTGAAGTAGAAGCCGAGTTCGGGCCGGGGACCGGACAGGCCGCGCTCGTGGGCGCGCGCCAGCAGCCGGGCCAGGTCCAGCACCAGCGGGGCGGCCAGGGCCGAGTCGCAGCCCTGCCAGATCGTCTGGAGCACCATGCGGGTGCCGAGGAACCCTTCGAAGGCCACGTGGTCCCACGCGGTCTTCCAGTCCCCGAGCGCCGGTACGTCGTCGATGTGCACCTGCCCCTGCGGCATCCGCCCGAGGCTGTCGGCGAGCACCCGTTCCTTGCCGGTGTTCTTCGCCGCCGCGGCTCCCGGGTCGGTGAGCGCGGCTCCGTCGCCGCCGCCCAGCAGGTTGGTGCCCGACCAGGCCCGGACCGAGAGGGCCCGGCGGGCGAACATCGGGGCGAGCACGGCCCTGAGCAGGGTCTGACCGGTCTTGCCGTCACGGCCGGCGTACGGCAGGCCCGAGGCCAGGGCGGCGGCCTCCAGCTGCGGGTGGCGCATCCCGGCCGAGGGGGTGAAGTTCACGTAGGCACAGCCGGCGCGCAGGGCCGCCGCCGCGTACAGGGAGCTGGCCGGCCAGTCCCCCCGCTGCGGCGCGGGTTCGGTGGAGGCGACGTTCACGACGACGGCGCGGGCGCAGCCCGTGGCGCGTACGAAGGCGCGTATGTCGGTGGCGAAGGCGCCGATCAGGTCCTCGGTGCCGCGTTCGTCACCGGGCAGCGGGCCGCCGGTGCGGATGTGGCCGTCGGTCGCTTCCAGTTCGCCCTGTACGGCGGCCGGCAGCCAGTGCGGCAGGACGCCCTGGGCGGCCAGCTCCTCGGCGCGCTTGGGCAGCGGCGTGCTCGAGGTGTCGTGGCCGCCGAAGACCAGGGACGGCAGCGGCGGCAGGCCGGCGGCTTCGAAGGCGGCGGTCGCGGTGACCATTCCGGTGGGCGGCAGGAGTCCCGCCGCCACGGCCGCGCAGCCGGCGACCGCCGTGGTGGCGACCGATCCTCGGGCACCGACCAGCCACACCCCGGTCCGCGTCCCGGTGGCGGGGGTCTTCGCGTGGGATGACACGGGCAGCCTCCATGTGCGTACGACGTCTGACCTGGCAAGCGGATCTCCGGCCAGAATGCCGATCCGGTGTGTGCGCGGGCCGCGCGCTCCGGCGGCCGTCGACCGGCCGCCGAGCCGTTCACCAACGGACCGCGAAGCGGCCGCGGGCGAATTCCGTCTTCCGGTGCCGGAGCGGTGGAACGCCGCTCTGTACCCGCCGTTCTCCCGTCCTGCCACCGCCTCCACCGGCCTTCGACCGCGTCTCCAGGGGTCGACAAGCCTTTTCCATACGGTTGTAGTCCGGGTCCCTTCCGGCGGTTGGGACGAATTGTTGTGTTCCTGCAGGGAGGAATCTCATGCCCGAAATGCCGCCCCCGCACGTCGTCCGGGAAGCAGAGGAGGCCCGTGCGGATCTGCAGCGCCGCAGCCGCGAGATGGCGCCCCCTCCGTTCGCGCTGCTGGAGCTGGTGATGGGCTCGATGGTCACGCAGGCGATCCACGTCGCCGCGCGGCTGGACATCGCCGGGGTGCTGGGAGCCGGTCCGCTCGGGTCCGAGGAGATCGCGCGGCGGGTCGAGGCGGACCCTGGGGCCGTGGACCGGCTCCTGCGGCTGCTGGCCTCGCACCAGATCTTCGAGGCCCGGGAGGACGGCTTGTACCAGCTGACGCCGATGGCCGACGCCCTGCGCGCCGACCATCCGATGACGATGCGGGACATAGCCCTGTTGATGGGCCACCCCACGCACTGGGAGGACTGGGGCCGGCTGCTGTACTCCGTGACCACCGGCGAACCGGGAATGCCCAAGTACCGCGGCATGGGCGCCTTCGAGTACCTGGTGCACGACGCCGAGTACGGCGAGGTGTTCATGAAGGGCATGGGCAACATGTCCGACACGGAGACCGAACCGGTCCTCGCCGCCTACGACTTCTCGGGCTTCGGAACCGTGGTCGACTTCTGCGGCGGCCGCGGCGGACTGCTCGCCGGCATCCTGCGGCAGGCCCCCGCGGCGCGCGGCATCCTCTCCGACCCGCGGGTGGAGGGCAACGGCGCGTCGGACCACCTCGCCGCGCAGGGCGTCGCCGACCGCTGCACCACGCACGCCGGCGGCCTCTTCGACCCGGTCGTGCGGGGCGGTGACGCGTACGTCCTCAAGCACATCGTGCACGACTGGCCCGAGGAGCAGGCGCTGCAGATCCTGCGCAACGTGCGCGAGGCCCTCGCGCCGGGCGGCAAGCTGCTGCTGATCGAGATGGTGCTGC
>NZ_JAPSIW010000017.1 GCF_031178505.1 Streptomyces sp.
GCCGGTGGCCACGCAGGCCTCCAGGAGGGTCTGGGTGCCGCCGACGTTGGTGCGGACGAATTCGGCGGCGGCGGCCAGGGAGCGGTCGACGTGGGATTCCGCGGCGAAGTGGACGACGGCGTCGTGGCCGGGGAGGACCTCGCGGAGCAGGGGGAGGTCGCAGACGTCGCCCTCGACGAGGGTGAGGCGGGGGTGGCCGAGGGGGATGTTGTCGCGGTTGCCGGCGTAGGTGAGTTTGTCGAGGACGGTGACGTGGGCGTCCTCGTAGCCGGGGTAGCCGCCGGCCAGCAGGGTGCGGACGTAGTGGGAGCCGATGAAGCCGGCGCCTCCGGTGACCAGGATTCTCATGGGGCGACCTCGACGCGGGTGTGGTCCCCGATGACCAGGCGGTGGCGGGACTCGCCGTGGCCGGTGGGGTGGACGGCGGCCTCGCGCCCGATGAGGGAGGCGCGCAGGCCGGGGACGTGTTCGATGGTGGCACCGTCCATGACGATGGAGTCGGCGAGCCGGGTGCCGCGGACGAGGCAGTCGCGGCCGATGGAGGTGTCGGGGCCGATGTGGCTGTCCTCCACGAGGGTGCCGGCGCCGATGACGGCGGGGCCTTCGACGCGGGACCGTACGATCCGGGCGCCCGCTTCGACGACCACGTTGGGGGCGATGTCGCTGAAGGTGTCGACGTCGCCGTCGATGCGCGGGGGCAGGGCGGCGAGGAGGCGCCGGTTGCAGTCGAGGACGTCCTCGGCGCGGCCGGTGTCCTTCCAGTAGCCGCTGTACTCGCCGGCGCGGACGGTGGCGCCCTGGGTGACGAGCCACTGGATGGCGTCGGTGATCTCGAGTTCGCCCCGGGCGCTGGGTTCGATGGCGGCGACGGCCTCGTGGACGGCGGGGGTGAAGAAGTAGACGCCGATGAGGGCGAGGTCGCTGCGCGGTTCGCGGGGTTTCTCGACGAGGCCGAGGACGGTGCCGTCGCCGGCGAGTTCGGCGACGCCGAAGGCCTGCGGGTCGGGGACCTTGTGGACGACGACGTGGGCGGCGGGCCGGTGCTCGCGGAAGGCGGCGGCGATGTCGGTGACGCCTTCGGGGAGCATGTTGTCGCCGAGGTACATCACGAAGTCGTCCTCGCCGAGGAAGGAGCGGGCGAGGAGGACGCAGTGGGCGAGCCCGCGGGGCTTGTCCTGGCGCAGGTAGGTGATGCGGACGCCGAAGCGGGAGCCGTCGCCGAGGGCGGCGCGGATGGCGGGTTCGGTGTCGCCGACGATCACGCCGGTCTCGGTGACGCCCAGGTCGCGGATGTTCTCCAGGACGTGTTCGAGGACGGGCTTGTTGGCGACGGGGATGAGCTGTTTCGGCATGGAGTAGCTGAAGGGGCGCAGGCGGGTGCCTGTGCCGCCCGCCAGCACGAGCGCTTTCACGTCGGAGTTCTCCTCACAGCTGTGGTGTGGGTGCGCCGCCGGGGGGCACGTCGTCCCAGGAGGCGAGCAGGCCGGCGAGGCGTGCGGCCTCGACGCCCGGCGCGCGGGTGTCCTTCGCGGACATGAGGGGTGGCTCGGTGAATCCCCAGGGCAGGGCGAGGTCCGGGTCCAGGGGGTTGATGTCGACCTGGGTGCCGGGCACGTGCTCGCTGGAGAGGACGTAGCAGACGCAGGCGTCGTCGGTGAGGGTGAGGAAGCCGTGGCCGACGCCCTCGGGGACGTACACGGACCGCCCGGAGGCGGCGTCGAGCAGGGTCGTGTGGTGGCGGCCGAAGGCCGGGGAGCCGACGCGCAGGTCGACGACGATGTCGCGGACGGCGCCGCGGACGCAGGTGACGAACTTGGCCTGGCCGGGTGGGACGGTGACGCCGTGGATGCCGCGCAGGGTGTTGCGGCGCGAGGTGGAGTAGTTGATCTGGCGGGGCGTGAAGGGCCGGCCGGTGAGCCGTTCCAGGGCGGGGACGCGCAGGGCCTCGTGGAAGGAGCCGCGTTCGTCGGTCAGCAGGCCGGGGGTGAGGACGTACGCTCCGGGGACGGCGGTTTCCGCTGTGTGCACGGGGGGCCTTCCGGTCAGGTCCGGTGCTCGACGGCCTTGCGCAGTTCACCGGCGACGGTGCGGACGTCGGCGTCGTCGAGTCCTTGGTGGAGCGGGAGCAGGAGGGTGGTGTCGGCGGCCCGGTCGGTGCCGGGGAGGTCGGCTGCGGCGTCGGCGCCGTAGGCGGGCACCTTGTGGAGCGGCGGGTAGCGCAGGGTGGTGTAGACGCCGCGTTCGAGGAGGTCGGCGGCGACGGCGTCGCGGACGCGGGCGCTCTCCAGCTGGACCCAGTAGAAGTAGTACGAGCTGGTGTGGCCGTCGGGCAGGGGCGGCGGGGTGGTGATGCCGTCGGCGCCGGCGAGGAGCTGGTCGTAGGTCTCGGCGATCGCGCGCCGGCGGGCGGTGAACCCGGGCAGCCGGCGGAGCTGGACGCTGCCGATGGCGGCGGTGACGTCGTTGCCGATGACGCGGCGGCCGAAGGCGCGGACGTTCAGGTCCCACCAGCGGGCGGAGACCTTGGCGGCGGCGAAGCCGCTGGACTGTTCGAGACCGTGGTAGGCGAGGGTGCGGGCGGTGCGGGCGAGTTCCGGGTCGCGTACGTAGAGCATGCCGCCGTCGCCGGTGACGAGGACCTTCATGGAGTCGAAGCTCCACATGGCGAGGTCGCCGAAGGTGCCGGCCCGTCTGCCGCGGACGTCGGAGGCGACGGCGCAGGCGGCGTCCTCGACCAGGTGGACGCCGCGGTCGCGGCAGAGGGCGGCGATGCGTTCGATGTCGCCGGGGTGGCCGCCGTAGTGGAGGACGACGACGGCCTTGGTGCGGGGGGTGAGGGCGCGTTCGACGTCCTCGGCGGTCGGGTTGAGGGTGCGGGCGTCGACGTCGCAGAAGACGGGCCGGGCGCCGGTGGCGGCGACGGCGTTGCCGGCGGCGACGAAGCTCATGGACGGCAGGACGACGTCGTCGCCGGGGCCGAGGCCGAGGAGTTCGGTGGAGAGGAACAGGCCGGCGGTGGCGGAGTTGATGAACAGGACGTGCCGCGGGTCGACGCCGAGGTGGGCGGCGAACTCGGCCTCGAACTTCTGGGTGCGGGGGCCGTGGCCGAGCCAGTTGTCGGCGAAGACCTCGGCGACGGCGGCGAGCTCCTCCTCGCCGAGACTGGGCTGGAAGACGTTGATCATCTACTGCTCCGTTCCGCGGGCGGCGTGGCGGGCGGTGAGGCGTTCCAGGACGGGGACGAGGTCGTGGGGGCTCGGGGTGGCCAGCAGGTCGTCGTGGATGCCGGCCGCGCCGGCCCGGAAGGAGTCCTCGCGCAGGACACGGCTGATCCGCTCGCGCATCTCGCCGGTGGACTGGGTGTGGCGGTCGAGGGAGAGGCCCGCGCCGCGCCGCCGGACGTAGGCGGAGGTGGGCGGGGCGTCCATGTGGCGTTCGCGGAAGGTGGAGTGCGTGCCGTGGTCGTCCACGACGACGAACTCGCTCTCCTCGTCGTTGACGAGCTGCGGGACGCCGAAGGCGGCGGCCGCCGCGAAGGTGCCGATGCCGCCGTGGTGGATGATCGCGGAGGTCGTCGGCAGGAGCTGGTTGAGCGGGACGTAGTCGACGGTGCGGACGTTGCCGGGCAGCGGGGGCAGTCCGTCGAGCTGGTCGGCGTCGAGGGTGGCGACGACGTCGGCGTCGAGGCCGGAGACGGCGTCCAGGAGGGCTTCGACCCGGTCGGCGCCGTCCTTGAAGAACTTCCGTACCGACACCCCGAGGGAGAGGGCGACGCGGGGCCGCTCGGGCGGGGTGCGCAGCCAGTCGGGGAGCGGGCCGGTACCGGTGAAGGGCACCCAGCGCAGGGGGACGGTGCGGACACGGGTGGGCAGCCGCATCGGCGCGGGTATCGGGTCGACGGTCCACTGCCCGTACAGGAGTTCGTCGTCGACGTCGACGCCGTACCGCTCGGCGACCGGGCGGACCGCCTCGACGAGCGGGTTCTCGCCGGGCGCGGCACCCCGGGCGGCGAGGGTCTCACCGGCCCAGGCGAAGTAGTCCAGGCCCCACAGCAGGCGGGCGTGGGCGGCCCCGGAGACGCGGGCGGCGACGGCGGCGGACGGCCAGCAGGGGTCCCAGACGATCAGGTGGGGCCGCCAGGAGCGGGCGTGGGCGACGAGCTCGTCCACGGCCGGCATCGGGTCGGAGGGGGAGGCGTCGGCGGGGTGGAAGTCCCTCAGGCACGGAATCATGAAGCGGCGGAAGGCACCCCACGCGTACCGGCCGTCCGCGTCCAGGCCGAGCCGTTCGGTGAGCCGGTCGAGCCGCTGCTCGGCCTCGGCGGAGAGCGGCCGGTTGGCCGCGCGGGGCTGTGGGACGGCCGCCGGGTCGCCCAGCGGGACGGCGGTGAGCCCCACGGAGGTGATGACGGGGGCCATGGCGGGGTGGGCGGCGATCCGCACGTCGTGCCCGGCGCTCTGCAGCGCCCAGGCGAGCGGGACGATCGGGTAGAGGTGGGCGGTCGCGGGCCAGACGGTGAAGAGGACTCGCAAGAGAGTGACTCCATCGGTCGTGTCCTCAACCGCGCCGTCACTGCACACAGCGCATCCCCGTGGGGCGCGGTTGGAATTTTCTTGACCGTAACCGGAAACTTCTCACCGCTGTCTCATCGCCGGGTAACCCGTCCTTCCCGTTCGCCTCTCCCACCTGCGCCGTTTCCGGTCATGCGAAAGGGCCGGGGCGGGGGTTCCGCTCCGGCCCTTCCTCGCGCGGGGTGTCACGCGGCCGTCAGGACCGACCGGCGGGAGGCGATTTCCAGGGCGAGACCGGCGGCGTGTTCGCCGGATTCGACGGCGCCCTCGACGAAGCCGGACCAGCCGGCGGCGATGTCGCTGCCGGCGAACACCAGCCGCCCGTACGGCTGCTGGAGGGTGCGCAGCTGGCGGGTGAGCTGCAGGGGCCGCATGAACGACCAGCCGCCGCGGGCGTACGGGTCGGTGCCCCAGTCCTGGGAGACGAGGGCCTCCACGACGGCGTCGGGCGAGAATCGGCGCAGGGCGGCCTGGACCTGGGGGAGGCTGGTGTGGTCCAGGGCCGGGTCGACGCTGAAACCGATCATCAGCATGGAGCCGTCGGCGAGGGTGGTGTGCGGGACGACGCCGATGAGGGGGCTGCCGGTCTCGGTGCCCTGGGCGAGGAACCGGCCGGCGCCGCCGCGGACCTTCATCCAGATCTTCTTGGCGTGGGGGACGGCGATGCCGGCGGCGGACGCGGCGGCGAACTCGCGGGGCAGGCCCGCCGGGAAGGCGATCGTGTTCCACACGTTGGCGGGGACGGCGACGACGACCGAGGCGGCGGTGAACCGCTCGCCGCGGCGGGTGTCGACGAAGACGCGGCTGCCGGTGTCGGTGACGGCGGCCACCGGACTGTTGAGCCGGAGGGTGACGGGCTGGTCCCGCAGCATGGCGGTGGCGAGCCCGGTCATGCCGCTGACGGGACGGTAGGCGTTGAGGCCGTTGTACGTGCCGAGGTCCCAGCCGGACAGGGCGTACTGACGGACCAGGGCGGTGTAGGCGCCGCGGGTGTTGGTGCCGCCGGCGGTGGCGGTGTGGCCGGCCAGCCATGCGTCGTCCTGGGGGGAGAGCCGCAGCTGGTCGAGCCGGTCGCGCAGGGTCAGCCGGTCGGGTTCGGCGAGCAGGTCGGCGCGCAGGAGCGGGTCGTGGGGCTGGGGGAAGTACGACTCCGCTCCGGCGAAGAAGTCCGTGAGCAGTTCCCCGAGCCGGGTGCCCGCCTCGTCGGGCGAGAAGGCGGCGTAGCCGCTGCCGGACGGCAGGACGAGGCTGTCCGGCGGGGTGTCGTCGGCGACGAGGGATATGCCGTGGCTCTGTATCTCGTGCCAGACGCGGGTGTGCACCGGGTGCACCCAGGCGCCGCCCATCTCGACCTGCTCACCGGCGAAGGTGCCGGTCCAGGTGCGGCCGCCGATGCGGGAGCGGGCCTCCAGGAGGAGGGTGCGCCTGCCCTGGGCCCGGGCGGCGCGGGCGGCGGCGATCCCGGCGAAGCCGGCGCCGATGACGATCACGTCGTACGGGTCGGTGGGCCGGGACTCCTCGGCGTGGGCGGGGAAGGCGGCCGCGCCGAACGCGGTGGCGGCGGTGGCGGTCAGGGTCGCGAGGCCGGCCGCCTTGAGGACGGTACGGCGGGGGGTGGGCGCGGGGGCCGTGCCGGTCACGGCAGCGGCGGGGGTGTGCTGGGACGCCAAAGTGCTCTCCCTGGGTCGGCTGGAAAGGGGCGGGCCCAGGCCGGTCCGGTCGGACCGGGGAAGGAGGGGCGCTTCTCGCGACGGTGGCCGGATCCGGCCGGGCCCGCGGAGGCGGCACCACCTCACCACACGATCCGGCCACGGGACCAAGCCCTCGCTCACCGGCCGCTCATCGGCGGGTCATGAACGGAGTGAAGCGGGCGTGACGGGGGCTTGAGGGGGACGTGGGACGGGACGGTCCAGCTACGGGGTCCCCTGGCCGGGGCTCCGCGCGGGGCGGGGACGGGTGCCGCCCGGGCGGGGGCGCGGGGCCGGGACGGTGGGGGTCCCGGTCCCGCGGACCCGGCGGGACCCCGCCCCCGGCGGACCGTGTCCACTCCGGCGCTCCCCTGGACCCCGCGCCCGCGCCGGGAGCGACGGCGGACGGGGACGCCGCTGCAGCGGGAGATCCCGTACGCGCCGCAGGGGCGCCGCCGGCGCCCTGGCCGACGGCCCGCGGGAAGGGCCGGCCCCGCGTGGGGGCCGTCTTCGGCCGCTCGCCCCGGGCCGCCCCACCGCCGTGAGCGGCGCGCTCACGGCGGTGCGGGGGTCACAGGTCCTCGAGGAGGGCCGGGTCGTGGGCGTCGAAGGCGCGGCCGGTGGCGAGTTCCTTGGTGTAGAGCTCCTCGCCGAGGGCTTCCCGTACGGCGGCGGAGATGCGGTCGACGTCGCCGCTCTCCGTACGGGGCAGGGGCCGGCCGACGGATTCGCGGGCGGCCGTGGCGGCGCCGAGGAGACGGGCGGCGTGGGTGTGGTGGCCCGTCAGGGCGCAGGTGCCGGCGAGGCCTTCGAGGGCGAGGGCGAGGGCACGGGGGTCCCCGGTCTCGCGGGCGGCGGCGTAGCCGGCGAGGTGGTGGGCGCGGGCGGTGCCGGCGTCGCCGCGCTGTTCGGCGATGAAGCCGAGCTCGGCCATGACGAGGGCGGTGCCGAGGTCTCCGTAGACCGCGCGGAGCCAGTCGAGCCATTTGGTGAGGTGGGCCTCGGCGTCGTCCAGGCGGCCCTCGCGGCGGGCGACGAGGGCGAGGCCGGTCTCGGCGAACTGTTCGCCGCGCTTGTGGGCCTGTTCGGCGGCGAGGCGCAGGCCGTGCTCGTGGAAGCGGCGGGCCTCGGCGTGGTCGCCGGTGAGCAGCGCGATGCGGCCGAGGCCGGACCATTTGTAGGAGGCGTCGGTCCACAGGCCGAGCTCCTCGGCCATGCGCAGCCCGTCGCGGTGCATGCGGGTGGCCTCGTCGTAGTCCTCGTGGATCTCGGCGAGCTGGGCGAGCAGGTCGCCCGCTCTCAACTGGCCCCAGCGGTCGCCGAGTTCACGGAAGAGGCCGAGGCTGACGCCGGCGTCGCGGGAGGCGGCGGGGAAGTCGCCGCGGATGAGGGCGTGCCCGGCGCGGACGGTGAGGGCGGCCGCCCGGCCCCACGGGTCGCCGAGTTCCTCGAAGGCGGCGAGCGCGGTGGTGGCCCGGTCCTGGTTGGAGGCGAGGTCGCCGGAGCCGTACAGGGTGAAGGAGAGCAGCCACAGGGCGTGGGCCCGGTCGCAGGGGTCGGTGATGTGGTCGATGAGGGGGAAGGCGGCGGCGGCCCGGGCGGGGCCCTCGGCGTCGCCGGAGTGGAGGGCGAGGGCCGCGCGGCGGACGGTGGCGTCGGCGTGGTGGGCGCGGCAGACGGCGGTGTCGTCCGCGGGCACGGAGAGGGCCTGGTCGAAGGAGCGCAGGGCCTCGCCGAGCCGGCCGCGCAGGAACCAGTACCAGGACAGGGCGATGACCAGGCGCAGGGCGTCGTCGGCTGCGCCGGTGCGGACGCAGGTCTCCAGGGCGGCGCGGAGGTTGCCGGCCTCGGTGTCGAGGCGTTCGAGCCAGGTGCGCTGGTCGCGGCCGCGCAGGTGCGGGGCGGCGGTCTCGGCGAGCGCCAGGTGGTGGCGGGCGTGCCGGCGGCGTACCTCCGTGGTCTCGCCGGCGTCGTCGAGGCGTTCCAGGCCGTAGGCGGCGACGGATTCCAGGAGCCGGTAGCGCACGCCCGCCGGGGTGTCGGCGGCGACGACGAGGGACCGGTCGACCAGGCGGGCGAGGAGGTCGAGGACCTCGGCGGCGGGGAGGGCGTCGTCGGCGCAGACCGCTTCGGCGGCGTCCAGGGTGCAGCCGTCGGCGTGGACGGCGAGGCGGCGCAGGACGGTCTGCTCGGCGGGGGTGAGGAGGTCCCAGCTCCAGTCGATGACCGCGCGGAGGGTGCGCTGGCGTGCCGGGGCGTCACGGCGGCCGGCGGCGAGCACGCGGAAGCGGTCGTCGAGGCGGGCGGCGAGTTCGCGGGCGCCGAGGGTACGGACGCGGGTGGCGGCCAGTTCGAGGGCGAGCGGGATGCCGTCGAGGCGGCGGCAGACGGCGGCGACGGCCTCGGCGTTGTCGGCGGTGAGGGCGAAGCCGGGGTCGGCGGCCTGGGCGCGGGCGACGAACAGCTGGACGGCCTCGGCGCGGCCGAGGTGGTCGGGGCCGGTGGCGGCGGCGTCGGGCAGGGCGAGCGGGCCGACGGGACGGAGGATCTCGCCGGTGATGCCGAGGGGTTCCTGGCTGGTGGCGAGGACCCGCAGGTGGGGGGCGCGGGCGAGGAGGGTGCCGGTGAGTTCGGCGACGGCGTCCACCACGTGCTCGCAGTTGTCCAGGAGCAGCAGGGCGCGTTTGGCGTGGAGGGCGGTGGCGAGCCGTTCGGCCGGGGTGTCGGGGCGGTCGTCGGCGCCGTCCGGGGTGGTGTCGTCGCGCATGCCGAGGGCGGCGGCGACGACGTGGGCGGTGGCGGACACGTCGCCGGAGGTGTCGGGGCGGGCGGCCGGGCCCGTGAGTTCGACGAGCCACGCGCCGTCGGGGAAGGCGTCGGCGGCCTGGGCGGCCGCTTCGAGGGCGAGGCGGGTCTTGCCGACACCGCCGGGCCCGGTGAGGGTGACGAGCCGGCCGCCGGGGCCGGTGGTGTCGGTGAGGAGCGTCCGCAGGGCTGTCAGGTCGTCGGCGCGGCCGACCAGTTCGGTGAGGGGGACGGGCAGGTTGCCGCGCTGTCGCGGGGCACCGGCCGCCGGGCCGGGGGTGACGGCCCCGGCCGGAGCGGTGGCGGGGGCGGGGGCGTCGAGGGACGGGTCCTGCTGGAGGATCGCCTGGTGGAGGGCGGTGAGTTCGGCGCCCGGGTCGAGGCCGAGCTCGTCGCGCAGCCGGGCGCGGAGGCGGGCGTAGCCGTCGAGGGCGTCGTTCTGACGGCCGGCGCGGTAGAGGGCGCGCAGGTGGATGGCGTGGAGACGTTCGCGCAGCGGGTGGGCGGCGACCAGGCCGGCGAGTTCGTCGGCGAGCAGGTGGTGTTCGCCGAGGGCCAGGCGCGCGGCGGCCTGCTCCTCCAGGGCGGAGACGCGCTGTTCCTCGAGGTGCTGCACGGCCCGGCGGGCGAAGGCCTCGTTCTCGAACTCGGTGTAGGCGGGGCCGCGCCACAGGGCGAGGGCGTCGGTGAGCAGCGCGACCTTGGCGTGGAGGTCGCCGGTGGCGCGCGCCTGGGCCGTCAGGTCGGCGAAGCGGCCGGCGTCGATGGTGTCGGGGGTGACGTCCAGGAGATAGCCGGGGGCGCGGGAGACGACGAGGGCCCGCCCGCCGGGCTCGGCCTCCTCCAGGGTGCGGCGCAGTTGCCAGACCTTGGTCTGGAGGGCTGCCGCGGGTTTACCGGGAAGATCCTCGCCCCACATGTCGTCGAGGAGCCGGTCCGTGGAGACGGGCCGGCCGGCGTGTATGAGGAGGTCGGCGAGGAGGGCGCGGACCTTGGGTTCCCCCAGGGGGACCGGTCTGCCGTCCGTGGTCCACACCTCGAGAAGACCCAGTACCCGGAAGCGCATGGCCGCACAGTAGCCCAGCCGCGGGGCGGCGGGGGGCCGGTGGACGGGCGGGACCGTGAGGACGCCGTGAGCCGCGGTACGGGACGGGGTGCGGCGGCCGTACGGGGCGGGGAGCGGGGCCGTACCGGCGCGCGGGCGGCCGAGGCGGCCTGGTCGTACGGGAGCGGGGGTGGTACGGGGCAGGGCGCGGGTGCCGGAAGTCGGGCGGGGCGCGGGGACACACCGGGCCGGAACGGCCGTGAGAGGCCGTGAGAGCCCGTGAGCGCGCGAGGTGACGTTCGGGAGCCGGCCGTGAGGGTGCCGAGAGAAGCAGGGGCCAGGGTGTTCGTAAAGCCGTCGTAAGGAAACGGACGGCGGCCAGGCACGCAGCGACTCCTGAACGCCCGAGACCCCCGCAAAGGTTCCGGACCGCCGGAGACCCAGAGATCAGGAATCGAGGAATCGAGGACCCCATGTCTCGCGAATCCCGTAACAACCGAACGAGCCAGGCCACGGACGTCGGGTCGCAGGGCCTGGCGGACCGTACCGGCTCGGCCCCCGACCCGCGCCGCTGGCTGGCGCTCACCCTGCTGGTCGCCTCGTTCTTCATGGTGATCGTCGACTCGCAGATCGTCATGCTCGCGCTGCCTGCCATCGAGTCGGAGCTCGGCTTCGCGGCCGGCGGCATCCAGTGGGTGATGAGCGCCTACCTGCTGAGCTTCGGCGGCCTGCTGATGTTCGGCGGACGCACCGCCGACCTGCTCGGCGGACGCAGGATGTTCCTCTTCGGCACGGCCCTGTTCGGCATCGCCTCGGTGCTGTGCGGTCTCGCGTGGACCGACGAGGTCCTCATCACCGCCCGTGTCATCCAGGGTGTGGCCGCCGCCGTCATGACGCCGACCGCCATGGCCGTCCTCATGCACACCTTCGCCGAGGGCCCGGAGCGCAACAAGGCGCTGGGCATCTGGACCGGCATCGGCGCCTTCGGCGCCACCGCCGCCCTCCTCATCGGTGGCCCGATCACCGACGGCCTGGGCTGGGAGTGGATCTTCTACATCAACGTCCCGGTCGTCGCCGCGGTCCTGATCTTCGGCCCGCGTCTGCTGAAGGAGACCCCGGTCCGTGCCGGCCGCCGCCGCTTCGACCCGGCCGGCGCCATCACCATCACCGCCGCCATCGCGCTCCTGGTGTACGCGGTCTCCGAGGCCCCGATCGTCGGCTGGGGCAGCGGGCAGACCGTCTGGATGCTGATCGCCGCCGCCGTGCTGCTGGTCGTCTTCACCGTCATCGAGAGCAAGTCGCAGGCCCCGCTGATCCCGCTGCGGATCTTCCGCTCCCCCACGGTCGTCGGCGGCAACATCCTGATGATCATCGTCGCCATGGCGGTCTACGGCGGTGCGCTCATCACCTCGCTCTACGCCCAGCAGGTGCTCGGCTACAGCGCCGTCAAGTTCGGTCTGAGCACCGCGATCTACGCCCTGATGTCGATCATCGGCGCGAACGTCAGCGCCCGGCTCGTCGCGAAGGTCGGCTACAAGCCGATCGCCATCGTCGGTATGACCCTGCTCTCCGTCGGCCTGCTCCTGCTCACGCAGATCGACCCGAACGGCGGCTACTGGAGCGACCTCTTCTTCGGCCTGGTCATCTTCGGCTCCGGTATCGGCTCCACCAACGTGGCCGCGTCGATCGCCTCGCTGACGGGTGCCAAGCCGGAGGAGTCCGGTCTGGTCTCCGGCATCAACAACGCGGTCTTCCAGATCGGTGCCGCGCTCGGCATCGCCATCGCCTCCTCGGTGGCCTTCGCCTACACCACCGGTACGGACGCCGCCGGCCTCAACGACGGCTTCCAGGCCGGGTTCCTGGCCACCGCCATCTTCGCGATGGTCGGCCTGGTCACCGCGCTGCTCCTGCTGCTGAGCCGCAAGCCGGCCCAGCCGCCGGTCGCCGCCGGTGACGGCGCCTCCGCCGAGGCGCAGAAGGTGCACGTGCCGGCCGGTCACTGACGCCGCGCCCGATCCGTATCCGTACCCGCATCACCGCACAGGGGTAGCCCGAGCTCCATCCGGGCTACCCCTGCGCCGTTCCCGGCCCGTCCGCTCCCCCCGTCAGGAGGACCGCATGTCGTCGGTCGTACGCCTCCCCGCCCTGCGCAGCCCGGCCCGGAGCCGGGCCAGAGCCGAGAGCCGGGACAGAGCCGAGGGGCGGACCCGCTGGTGGGCCCTGCTCGTGGTGCTCGCCGCGGTGTTCATGACGACGCTCGACTTCTTCATCGTGAACGCGGTGGCGCCGGCGACCCGGCGCGACCTCGACGCCGGACGGACCGCCCTGCAGGCGGTGCTCGTCGGGTACGGCCTCGCGTACGCCATCGGCCTCATCACCGCCGGGCGGCTCGGCGACCTGTACGGGCCGCGGCGGGTGTTCGTGGTGGGGCTCGCCCTGTTCACGGGCGCGTCGGCGGCGTGCGGGCTGGCGACGGGACCGGGGTTCCTCGTGGCGGCGCGGATCGCGCAGGGACTCGCCGCCGCGCTGATGGCACCTCAGGTCCTCGCGCTGATCGGCCGCATGTTCCCCGGGGCCGACCGGGCGCGGGCCTTCGCCTGGTACGGGGCGACCGTGGGCGTCGCCGGGACCGGCGGGCAGGCCGTCGGCGGGCTGCTGCTGGCGGCGGACCTGGGCGGGCTGGGGTGGCGTGCCTGTTTCCTCGTCAACGTGCCGCTGGGGGTGCTCGCGCTGGCGATGGTGCGGCTGCTGCCGGCGGACGGCAAAAGTGCCGGTACGGGTTCCGGGACCGCTTCCGGTACGTCCGGCGCCGAAGGGGCGGCGCGGCCGGGGCTCGACCCGCTCGGGGCGGTGCTGTCCGCGACCGGGCTCGTGGCACTGGTGCTGCCGCTGGTCGTCGGCCGCGAGTCGGGGTGGCCGGCCTGGACGTGGGTGAGCCTCGGCCTGTCCCTGCCGCTGCTGGCGGGGTTCGCCGCGCACCAGCGGCGCCGGATCACGGCGGGCCGCAGCCCGCTGCTGGACCCGGTGGTCTTCCGGGACCCCGGTTTCACCCGGGGCGTGGTCTGCGTGGCCCTGCTGTTCGGGGGGTCGGCGGGGCTGACGTTCGTGCTGTCCCTCTTCCTCCAGGAGGGCCGGGGCATGTCACCGGTGACGGCGGGCGTGGTCGGCGTCGCGCTCAACGCCTCCTTCTTCGCGGCGTCCATGCAGACGGGCCGGCTCACCGGCCGCCTCGGCAACCGGATCGCCGTCCTCGGCGGCACGGTCCTCGCGGCGGGCTTCGCGCTGATCGGCTGGTCCGCCTCCTCCGTCGGCGCCACCGGGCTGCCCGTCGGGCTGGTCGGCGGACTCGCCGTGACCGGCGCCGGCATGGGGCTGCTCATGGCCCCGCTGACGGCGGCCGCGCTGGCGGGCGTACGGGCACGCCTGACCGGCATGGCCGCCGGTGTCCTCGGCACGGCGCAGGAGACGGCGGGCGTCCTCGGCATCGCGCTCACGGGGCTCGTCTTCTTCCACCGCCTCTCCCCCGGCGGCGCCGGAGCCCCGGGCGCCGGCGCGCCGGGCTGGCTGGACGCGTTCCGCACGGTGATGGCCGTCCTGGCCGTCGCCGCCCTCGCGATAGCCGCGATCACCGCCGCCGCGACCCGCCGCCGCCCCGCCCGGGACGTGACCACGGAGGCCGCTCCCCCGCCCGTACCGACGGCCCCCGGCGCCGGCGGTCCGGGCCCCGCGCACCACGCCGTACCGGCGACCGCCGGGGCCTCGCCCGAACCCGGCGGCTCCCTCGCGGCCGGCCCGCCCGGCAACGGGCCACTCACCCGGGCCACTCACCCGGCCGGCACCCGGCCGGCCGCGCCGCCCGGGGCACCGCCTCGTGACGTACCGGCCGGGGCGGGCGGCCCGGCAGGCTCCGCGTCCCCGCGTGCGGGGGGTGGATGGGTCAGACGACGCCCTGGGCGAGCATCGCGTCGGCGACGCGCTCGAATCCGGCGATATTGGCGCCGACGACGTAGTCTCCGGGGGCCCCGTAGCGTTCCGCGGTCGTACGGACGGTCTCGTGGATATCGCGCATGATGCCGGCGAGGCGCGTCTCGACCTGGTCGAAGGTCCAGGCCTCGCGGGCCGCGTTCTGCCGCATCTCGAGGGCGCTGGTCGCCACGCCGCCCGCGTTGGCCGCCTTGCCCGGGCCGAAGAGGACGCCGGCGTCGCGCAGGACGCGGACGGCCTCGGGGGTGGTGGGCATGTTGGCGCCCTCGGAGACCGCCTTGACGCCGTTGCGGACCAGGGTCCGCGCGGCGTCGGCGTCCAGTTCGTTCTGCGTGGCCGAGGGCAGGGCGACGTCGGCGGGGACGTCCCAGACGCTGCCGCCCGCCACGTACCGCGCGGAGGCGCCCCGGCGCTCGGCGTAGTCGCTGACCCGGCCGCGCTCGTGCTCCTTGACCTCCTTGAGGAGGGCGAGGTCGATGCCCTTCTCGTCGACGACGTAACCGCCGGAGTCGGAGGCGGTGAGCACGTGCGCGCCGAGCGCCTGCGCCTTCTCGATCGAGTAGAGGGCGACGTTGCCGGAGCCGGAGACGACGACCTGACGGCCCTCCAGGTCCCCGCCCCGGGTCCGCAGCATCTCCAGGGCGAAGAGGACGTTGCCGTATCCGGTGGCCTCGGCGCGGACCAGGGAGCCGCCCCAGCCGATCCCCTTGCCGGTGAGGACGCCGGCCTCCCAGCGGTTGGTGATGCGCCGGTACTGGCCGAAGAGGTAGCCGATCTCGCGGCCGCCGACGCCGATGTCGCCGGCGGGGACGTCGGTGTGCTCGCCGAGGTGGCGGTGCAGCTCGGTCATGAAGGACTGGCAGAAGCGCATGACCTCGGCGTCGGAGCGGCCCCGCGGGTCGAAGTCGCTGCCGCCCTTGCCGCCGCCGATGCCCAGGCCGGTGAGCGCGTTCTTGAAGATCTGCTCGAAGCCGAGGAACTTGACGGTGCCGAGGCCGACCGTCGGGTGGAAGCGCAGGCCGCCCTTGTAGGGGCCGAGCGCGCTGTTGAACTCGATGCGGAAGCCGCGGTTGACGTGGACGCGGCCGGCGTCGTCCTGCCACGGCACGCGGAAGATCAGCTGCCGCTCGGGCTCCACGAGCCGCTCCAGGACGCGGGCCTCGAGGAGTTCGGGGCGCGCGGTGAGCACCGGTTCCAGGGATTCCAGGACCTCGCCGAGTGCCTGGTGGAACTCGGGTTCGCCGGGGTTGCGCCGCAGGACCTCCGCGTGGAGGGGGCGGAGCAGGGCGGGCATGTCCCGGTGAACGGGCTGGGCGGGGAGCGCGGTCATCTGGTTCTTTCCTGTTCGGTGGGACGGTGCGGGTCCCTGGGCGGTGCGATGTGCCTCCGTACCCCGTGCACCCCCCGGAGAGGGACCTGGTACGGACGGTACAAGGGCCGTGCCGGGCGGCCCCCGCCGGGTCAGCCGGCGATGGCGACGGCCGGGAACGGGGGCAGCGGCGGGAGGTCGCTGCGGTCCCGGGCGGGCCGGCGGCGCGGCGAGAGGGTGAGGTCGGGGCCGGCCGCGTTGAGGATCTCGGTCTGGAGGCGGCGCAGGTCGGGCGAGGGGGCGAGGCCGAGTTCGCTCTTGAGGAGGCGGTAGAGGTTCCCGTACGCCTCCAGGGCCTCGCCGCGGCGGCCGGCCCGGTGCAGGGCGGAGATGAGCTGGCCGTGGAACCACTCGTGGAGGGGGTAGTCGTTGACCAGGGTCCGCAGTTCGGGGAGGAGCTCCCGGTAGCGGCCGAAGTGGTTCTCGACCTCGACGTGGAGTTCGAGGGCGCGTATGCGCAGCTCCTCGACCCGGGCGATCCAGCCGGCGAGGGTGGAGCCGACGGCGACGTCGCTCAGCACGGGTCCGCGCCACAGGGCGAGGGCGCGGCCGAGGAAGTCGGCGGCGCGGCCGGGGGTGCCCTCGGCGAACTCCCACTGGGCCCGCTTGATGAAGCTCTCGAAGCTCATGACGTCGACCTCGTCGTCGTTCACCTGGAGCAGGTAGCCCGGCGCCCGGGTGAGCAGCAGGTCGCGGCCGGGTGAGGTGACCGCCTCCTCCGTGAACAGGCGGCGGGCCTGCGAGACGTGGGTGTGGACGATCTTCAGGGCGCTCGGCGGGGCGTCGTCGGCCCACAGCTCCTGGACGAGGGAGTCGATGGAGACGGTCTCGCGGGGCTGGAGCGCGAGCAGCGCGAGCATCTGGCGGATTCTCGGCGCGCCGGGAGCGAGCTCGCGGCCGTCGTCGGTGGTGATCTCGAACGGGCCGATGAGATTGAACTGCACTGCACACGCTCCTGTTCAGTCGTCGGCGTCCGCTTCGCACATGCCTCGGCGTGGACTGCACACGGTAGCCACGAACCCCGGGGGCCCATGGCCCTCGGCGGAGAGAGTGTCAATTGGCCCGCGGCCCGCCCACGGCGGCGCGAACCGGCTTGCTCCGTACGCCGGTTGGCCGATTACCACCGCATGACCGGAAGGTTGAACCCCCCCTCGTAGCCTCCTCGGCAGAGCACGTGGACGTTGTTCGACGTCGACTCGGATCACCTTCCTGATGGAGAGGGCAGCGATGACATCCTCGGCGCTTGCGCCAGATCTTTTCGGTCACGACTATTTCCAGGATCCGTATCCTGCGTTCGCGTGGCTCCGCAAGAACGCCCCGGTGCACCAGCTCACCTTCCCGGTCGGCGATCTGCCGATGTGGATCGTCTCGCGTTACGAGGACGTGAAGGAGCTCCTGGGCGACTACCAGCGCTTCAGCAGTGACGCGACCGTCTGGGCGACCGACGACTTCAAGAAGTCGGGCCTGGTCTTCGGTTCCGGCACGGTCATCGAGCGCATCCTCTCCGTGCTCGACCCGCCGGACCACACCCGGGTGCGGAAGCTGGCGATGAGCGCCTTCACGCCGCGGCGCACCGCGCTGTGGGAGGAGCCGACGCGGGAGATCGTGAGCTCCGCCCTCGACCGGCTGGAGGCGATGGAGAAGCCGGACGTCATGGAGTTCGCCAGCACCGTGCCGGCCGAGGTCATCGGCCGTGTGCTGGGCATTCCGCTGGACAAGTTCCGGCAGATCCTGCACGCCATCGAGAAGGCCCTGGTGGTCGACCCGGAGCGGATGACGGAGTCGACGCTCGCCTACCAGGAGATCGTCGACTACGGCCGCGAGATCATCGACGAGAAGCGCCGCAACCCCGGCGAGGACCTGACGTCGGTGTTCATCGCCGCCCGTGACGGCGAGGACCGCCTGAACGAGAACGAGCTCATCGCCATGGTCGCCCTGATGATCATGGTCGGTCTGGACACCACCCGGAATCTGATCGGTTCGGCGATCCTCGCGCTCATGGACCACCCGGACCAGCGCAAGCTGCTCGCCGAGCGGCCCGAGCTGGCCGAGTCCGCGGTGGAGGAGTTCCTGCGGTACGACGGGGCGCTGACGGTGGCCCTGATCCGCTTCGCCACCCAGGACGTGGAGTTCGCCGGCGCGACCATCCCCAAGGGCTCCACGGTGATCGCCGCGCTGCAGTCGGCCAACCGTGACCCGGAGGTCTTCGAGAACCCGGACGCGCTGGACATCACGCGCACGGGCCCGCGCCACCTCGGTCTCGGGCACGGCCTGCACAACTGCCTGGGCGCGGCGCTGGCCCGCCTGGAGTCCCGGATCGCGATCCCGGCCTTCTTCGAGCGGTTCCCGAACGCCCGCCTCGCGGTGCCGCGTGACCAGATCACGTACGCCGAGAGCTGGCTGCTGCGGAGCGTGCTGGCGCTCCCGGTCGACCTGCACGGTTCCGGTTCCTGACCGCGCTGAGACTCGGAGGCGACCCGCGATGAAGATGAGGCTCACGATCGACCTGAAGGCCTGCGCCGGCGCCGGCACCTGCGTCGCCATGAACCCGCAGCTGTTCCGTGTGGAGGACGGCAAGGGCGTGGTGCTGCAGGACGTGCTGGAGGGCGAGGAGGCCATCCAGGCCGCCATGGACGTGGCGGAATGCTGCCCGACGGAGGCGCTGCTGCTGACTCCCGAGGCGGCCTGACGACCGCCGGGAGGGGTCTGAGGGGTCCTCTCCCGGCGCACCACGAAGCTCCGGCGGGCACCGTGACGGGTGCCCGCCGGAGCTTTGGTGCGTGCGGGCGACGGCCCGGTGGGGCCGTCCGTGCGGCTCGCGCGTCCCGGGCGTCGCCCCTCCCGTGTGCGAGGGCCGGACGGCCGGTGCGGCGAACCGGTGTCCGCGGTCGTCGCAGGAGCGCGGACACCGGCCGTCCGCCGCCGGACCCGCCGGACGGTGACGACGGGGCCGTACGGCGGTCGCGGCCTGCGGGGGTTACGCGGAGGGCTTGCGGAACTGCTCGATCATGGCGGCGTAGCTGTCGCCGCCCCGGCCGGCGGCGATCGCCCGGTCGGTGAGCTCCTTGACGAACTTCGGCAGCTCGGCGCTGGCGCCGGTCACCTCGCTCTCGTGGATCAGGTGCACCATCGTCGCCCAGTGGGTGTCGATGGTGGCGTCGTGCGCGGGGTAGCTGCCCTCGTCGATCTGGCCCGCGTAGGCGGAGACGAAGTTGGTGACCGCGCCGATCCAGTTGTTGGCGAGCGGGGCGAAGGTGGAGGCCTTGACGTTCGCGGTCTCCAGGAGCGCGGCGCCGTGCAGGAAGCTGTTGAGGACACCCCACATGATGCCGAGCAGGGCCACGTCGTACAGCGAGGCCAGACCGTGGTCCGCGCCGAGGTGGGTGGCGGCGCCGAGGCTCGCGAGGGTGGCCTCGTGAGCGTCGAAGACGTCCTGCGGACCGGCGTACAGCAGGGTGGCGTGCTCGGTGCCGATGACGGGCGGGATCGCCATGATGGCGCCGTCGAGGTAGGAGACGCCGCGCTCGGCCGCCCAGGCGGCGGTCTCGCGGGCGCCCTCGGAGTGACCCGAGGTGAGGTTGACGATGGTCTTGCCGCGCAGGGCGTCGCCCAGCGGGTCGAGCACGGCGTGGAAGACGTCGTAGTCGGTGACGCACACGACGATCAGGGAGGAGGCCGCGATCGCGTCGGCCGCCGAGGGGGCGAGCACGGCGCCGTTCGCGACGAGGGTCTCGGCCTTCTCCGGCGAGCGGTTCCACACCGTGGTGGGGATCTCGGCCTTCAGGAAGGCCCCGGCCAGCGCCTGGCCCATGAGGCCGAGGCCGAGGACCGAGACCGGTGCGGGTGCAGTGGAGTTCATGACGAGGCACACTTTCTCTTCGACGCGCACAGCGTGAATGCACGGCACCGGTGTGCCGTGCATCCATGCGTACGAGGCTAGGGGTGTGCCTCTCACCGGCCCCTCACCGGCCGGTAACTCCTGGGCGGGCGGGGCGCGGTGGCCCCGGACGGCCCCCCGGCCGTCGGGCCGGAGGGCCGTGGGTCAGACGTTCGCGGCGATGTGCTGCGCGGCGCGCTTGCCGGACTCGATCGCTCCGTCGATGTAGCCGCTCCAGCCGTTGGCGATGTCGCCGCTGGCGAAGGCGAGCCGGCCCGAGGGCTGGGTGACCGCCGGGTAGAGGGAGGTCAGCTGGCCCGGCTTGCGGAAGGCCCAGCCGCCGCCGGCGAACTCGTCGCTGCCCCAGCGGTGCGCCTTGATGCTGACGATGTCGAGGTCGGCGCCGAGCTGCTGGATGGCCGAGCGGACCTGGGTCACGTTGTTCGGGTCCAGGTTCGGGTCGGTGCTGAAGGCGATGAACAGGTTGCCCTCGGCGGTCGGCTTGTCCGGGATCACCATGGTGATCGGGGAACCGCCCTCCTTGCCCTGGGCGTAGAACCGGCCCTGGGGGCTGCGGGCGTTGATCCACAGCTTGGTGCCGGTCTTGACGGCGATGCCCTGGGTGGTGGCGGTCGTCTGCGCGGCGGGAAGCGACGGGGAGAACTTGATGTTCTTCCAGACGTTGACCGGCACCGCGAGGATGACACCGCGCGAGTGGTAGGTGCGGCCGGTCCGCGTGGTGACGTAGTAGTAGCCGCTGCTGCCCTGCGAGATCTGGGAGACGGGCGTGTTCAGCCGCAGGGTGGGCTGGGCCTCGCTCAGCATGGCGTTGACCAGGGCCGCCGTGCCACCGGCTATGCGGTAGCGCATGGTGTTGTTCCAGCCGGTGTTGTTGTGGCCGGACAGGGCCCACCAGTGGGCGAGCATGGTCAGCGCGCCCGTGGAGCTGGAGCCGCCCGAGTACACCGCGGTCTGACCGTTGACCAGCAGCTCCTCCTCCGGCGTGAGGGCCATCTGGTTGAGCCGGTCGCGCAGGGACAGCTTGTCCTTGGCGGTGATCAGGTCCGAGCGGTAGAGGGGCTCGAAGGGCCGCTCGAAGTACTGCGTGGAGCCCTCGAAGATCCGCTCGTAGGTGAGACCGAGCTGGCCGAAGCCCTGGGCGGGAGAGAACTCCTGCGGGCCGGACGGGGTCGGCAGGAAGGTGCGCTCCGGCGCGGCGTCCTCGACGAGGCCGATGCCGTAACGATTCAGCTCGGCACCGACGTGCGGCTGGGTGGCCGGGTCGACCCACGTGCCGCCCATCTCGACGGCGTGGCCGGCGAAGGTGTCGGTCCAGGTGCGGCCGCCGACGCGGCCGCGGGCCTCGAGGAGCATGACGCGCAGACCCTGCCGCGCCAGGTCGCGCGCGGCGGTGATGCCCGCGTAGCCGGCACCGACGATGATCGCGTCGTAGGTGACGGTCTCTTCCATGCCGTCGGCGGCGTGGGCCAGGGCACCGGAGGCCGCCACCGACAGGGCGGAGGCCGCGGTGATCGCGGCACCGGCCCGCAGGATGCTCCGGCGGGAGGGGCGACGGACCTGCGGCTCCGTGGCGTCCGCGGCCGTTCTGATCTTCTCGGAGTTCACCGTTGTCTTTCCGTCTCTGCCGTAGGGAAGGGCTCTGCGGGTGGGGGTGGGACCCGGGGCGCGGTGGGGGCGCGGCGCGCGGGCCCGGACGTGTGGGGGTGAAGCGCGGGGTGCGCGAAACACCCGTGGTGCGTTTGGTGTGCGTGATGCGGGTGATACGTGGACGCGTGAGGCACGGCGCCTGGTGCGGCGCCTGGTGCGGCGCCTGGTGCGGCGCCCGGTGCGGCGCCCGGTGCGTGACGCGTGGACCGGCGGGCGGTGCGCCGGGTGGGACGGGACGCGGGACGTGGGTGCGCGTCCGTGGTGCGCGGGGGTGGTGCGGGCGGGCCGTACGCGAGCGTGTGCGACGGACGCGTACGGCGCGGGCACGGGTGACCGGAGGCGCCGCGGGCTCGGCGGCGCCGGTGTTCCGGGCTTCGGTGGCCGCGGCCGGTCGGGCCGGCGGCCGGGTTCGGTGGGGCCGGAGCCGCCGCCGGCGCGCTCCCCGGGGCGCGGAGGCCTCCGGGGTGCGCGGGCTCGGCGGTGGCGCGGCTTGGGTCGGTCTAGAGGTAGTCGGTGTTCGGGTCGAGGCCGACCAGGACGCGGCCGTGGGCCTCCAGGCTGCCGACGGGGGTCATCAGGCCGTGCAGGTACAGGCCTTCGATGTCCCGCTTGATGCGCTGGAAGGGCGCGGTGCGGGCGATGATCGAGGCGCCGCTGATGTCGTGGAGCTCCTGGACGGCCTCCTTGGCGAGCTGCACCGCGTAACCGAACTGGCCGCGCATGGTGGCCTTCTGCTCGACGGTCAGCTGCTCGCCGGCGTCGGCGCCGCTCTGCATCAGGCGGAGCCAGCCCGCCGCGAGGCCCTCGGCCGCGGTGATCTTGTTCGCCGCCACGGCGACCTTGATCTGGGTGTAGGGGTGCTCGCGCTGCTCGGCCCAGTGGGTGTAGGCGATGCCCTTTCCGGGCAGCCGCTCGAGGAAGACCTCGAGGGCGGCGCGGGCGAGGCCGATGTAGACGGGGACGGAGAGCGCCATCACGTAGGCGGTCAGGCCGTAGTTGCGGCCGTTCGCGCCGGTGTTGGAGCGGTCGCCGACCAGGCCCTCGATGACCTCGATGCCGTCGACGACGCGGTGCGCCGGGACGAAGAGGTCCTTGACCGAGGTGGTCGAGCTGCCGGTGCCGGCGGCGGCGGTGACGTCCCAGTCGTCGGCGACGGAGACCTCGGAGGCGGGGACGATGGCGAAGACCTCGGCGTCCTCCTGGCCGGGCCGCTTGAGCATGGCCGCGTAGATGTTCCAGTCGGCGCCCTTGATGCCCGTGTTGAAGCGCCAGGTGCCGTTGAGGAGGTAGCCGCCCTCGGTCTCCACCGCCGTGCCGGTCGGGGTGAAGCCGCCGGAGATGCGGACGGAGCCGTCGGCGAAGATCTCCTCCTGCGCCTTGTCCGGGTACTGGGTGGCGATCCAGCCGCTGGAGACCCACGCGCACGTGACCCAGCCGGTGGAGCCGCAGCCGCGGCCGATCTCGGCGACGATGGCGGCCTGCTCGGCCACCGGCAGGTCGAGCCCGCCGAACCGCTTCGGCACCGCGATGCGGAAGACGCCCGCCTTCTCCAGCAGCTCGATGTTCTCGTCCGGGATCCAGCCTCGGGTCTCGGCTTCGAGACCGTTCTCGCGCAGGCGGGGAACGAACTCCCTCACCGCCTGCAGCACGGACTCGGCTTCGTTCACGGGCGCGGCCATCGTGACTCCTCATATCTCGGCTGGAAACAACCGGATCGAGCATGCACGGGCCGAGTTCACGCGGAGTAACGCTCGGGTAATCCCGCTCCCTCGGGCCGGCCGGTTGTCGGGGAGTCGTGAAGGAGTTTCCCTGACTTTCTCGGACGTACAGGGCAGAACGATGTGATGACCACTCACAAGGACCCCATAACAAACCGGGTGTGTGGTTTCATTTGGCTGATGGCCCCGCCGTGCGGCTCCACGCACGCTCGGGCTTCCCTCGGCGTGCCATGACCGGAAACGGACGCCACGGTTTCGCAGGGAGTTGACCGACATGTACGCGAGCTCGACCACCGGCCCGACGTTCCACGAGACGCTGGCGGCGGTGCCTCTCGACCTGTTCGCCTCGCTGCCGCGCAGCGACCAGCGGCTCAAGGCCGAGGAGTACGTCGCGGGGCTGCTGGCCGCGGACGGGCGCAAGACCCTGCGCAACGTGGCCGGCCAGTTCGGCGGCCAGGCGGCCCGCAAGCAGAGCGTCCACCACTTCATCAGCGAGTCCTCCTGGGAGTGGGAGCCCGTCCGCCGCGGCCTCGCCCGGCACGCCCACGAGCTGCTGAACCCGCTGGCCTGGGTGGTCCGCCCCACCGTCGTGCCGAAGGCGGGCGAGCACTCGGTCGGCGTCGCCGAGTACTACGTCCCGGAGCTCGGACGGTCCGTCACGGGCCAGCAGTCCTTCGGCGCCTGGCTGGCCTCGCCGGCCGCGGGCGTGCCCGTGAACTGGCAGCTCGTGCTGCCGTCCGACTGGGTCGAGGACCCCTCCCGCCGCAGACGGGCCCACATACCCGCGACCAGCCGGGCGCTGAGCCCGGAGGAGAACGCCGGCGACGTCGCCCTGCGGGCGGCCCGTTCGCTGCCCGGCGCCGTCCGCCCCGTGGTGCTCGACGCCCCGGGGCTCGACCCGTTGCGGATGGGGCGGCGCTTCGGCCGGTCCGGGGTGCCGCTGATCCAGCGGGTGGACGGGCAGATCCGGTTGCGCGTCGACCCGCTGGCCCTGCCGGGCCACGGCGGCCTGCCGCTGCCGGCCGCCCGGCTCCTCACCTCCCTGCGGCGCCTCTGGCGGCCCCACCTGCGCCCGGCCGCCGCGCGGCGGCTGTCGATGGCCGTCCCCGTCGTGCTGCCCGGGGCTCCCGACGGCGGCCGGGGCACCGGCGGGCAGCGGCTGCTGGTGGCGGAGTGGCCCGAGGGCGATCTGCCGGCGGCCCGCCTGTGGCTGGCCGACTGCGGGGTGCGGCCCGCGGACGTCCTGCGGCTGACCGCGCTGGCCGAGGTGGTGGACCGGGACGACGCCCTGGCCGCCGAACGGGTCGGGCTGCGGGACTTCGCCGGCCGGTCCTTCCAGGGCTGGCACCGGCACATCACGCTCGCCTCGGTGGCCCATCTGGCCTGCGTCCGGGCGGCACACGAGACGGCGGCGGCGCGGCGCACGGCGACCCGGCCCCTGCTGCTGCGGGCGGGCTGAGCCCGCGGTGACGACCACTGGCCCGTCCGGCCGGCCCGGCCTCCCGGACGCACCGGGGACGCCGGGCCCCCCGCCGGCCCCCTCCGACATCCCGGACCCGTCCGTTCCGCCCGGTTCGCCGGTTCCGTCCGGCCGCCCACCGCCTGGCCCGCCGTAGCCTTCCGTCCGCCCGAGGTCCCCGGAGTCGTTGATTCCTGGGACATTCAGGGCCTCAAAACAGACCGCCTACCCCGTTTTTACCTCGCGTGCGGGCGCTCCAACGCCCCGAAGGAGAGTTGTGTCATGCGGTTCAACCTCATGGGACCGTTCCAGATCATCGCCGACGACGGTCAGGTCCTTCCGGCGGGAACGCCCAAGGTCTCGCAGATCCTCGCCCTGCTGCTCACGCACGCCAACGACCTCGTGACGCCCGACACCTTCATCCAGGAGCTGTGGCAGCACAGCCCGCCGCGTTCCGCGCTCAACACCGTGCAGACCTACGTCCACCACGCGCGGCGGCTGCTGACCGGTGACGCCCGCCCCGACTCCGAGCACTCGCTGCTGACCACCCGGTTCGGCGGTTACACGATGAACGTCGAGGACTCGGCCATCGACATCAAGGTCTTCGAGCGGCTGGTCACGCAGGGCAAGGACGAACTGCGGGACGGCCGGTACGAGGCGGCGGCCGACTCCCTCGCGCTCGGCCTCGCGCTGTGGCGGGGCCCGGTGCTCTCCAACGTGCCCACCGGGGACGTGCTGGCCGGCCGGGTCGTCCACCTGGAGGAGCTGCGCATCCGCGCCCTGGAGCTGCGGATCGAGGCCATGCGGCGGCTCGGGCGGCTGCGCGAACTCGTCCCCGAGCTGCGCACCCTGGTGCACGACTACCCGCTCAACGAGTGGTTCCACGGCCAGCTGATCGCCGCCCTGCACCAGGCGGGGCGGCGCGCCGAGGCCCTGGACGCGTACCGGAAGGTCCGTCAGATCCTGCGGGAGGAACTGGGCCTGGAGCCGTCGCCGGACATCCAGTGGCTGCACCAGCGGGTGCTCAGCCCGTCCCGGCTGCCGGCGGGGCCGGGGCCGCACGGCGGCGCGGTGGTGGTGCCCCTGTGGGAGTCGGCTCGCACAGGGTGAGCACCACCGGGCGGCGCGGCGTCAGTGGGTGAGTCCGACGACGTCGGACTCGGCCAGCTCGGCCCGCCAGGCGGGCATGTCGTCGAAGAGGTGGGCGGCGCGGGCGGAGGAGATCTCCAGGCGGGGCAGGACGGTCGGGGTGGCGACGGCCGGCAGCAGCAGCTGGAGGAGCGAGGTGATCTCGCCCGGCAGGTCGTATGTGCCGGGAAGCCCCTCGGTCACCACCCGCACGCCGGTCCAGCAGCCCACGAGTGTGCGGGCGATCTCGGCCTCGTCGACGTGCTGGAGGACCTCCCCCCGGCTCTTGCCGTCCTTGAGGATGCCGGTGAGCAGCTCGATCCAGTCCGGCCACGCGGTGCCGAACTGACGGCGGGACTGGAGGTCGATCGCCATGCGGAGGGCCGCGCTGAGCATCGGTTCGCGCGGCAGCCGGTAGGCGAGCAGCAGGAGGATGTCGATCAGTTCCTGCAGCTTGAGCGCCTGCGGCCGGACGCCGTCGGTGGTGACGGCGGCGGCGAGGACTCCGCGCGCCAGGTCCCCCTTGGAGGGGAAGTGGAAGTACAGGGCCCCCTTCGTCACATCGGCCCGCTCCAGGATTTCCGCGATGGTCGTCGACTCGTAACCGCGCTCCTCGAAGATCGCCGCAGCGGCCTCCAGGATGACCCTGCGGGTACGGATCGCGCGTTCCTGCTGCGCCACAGCCACCTACCTCTCGTACTTGTGTGCTGAACTATTCCTTGAAAAGGACCGGTTAGCCGGTATCTTATCTCGCGTCGGAACCCGGCACTTCATTCCAGGCCTGACCCAAGGGGGGGATCATGCCCAAAGCCATGCTGTCCGATCGCCGACGGCACACACACGTCGTCCACCGGATCGCGGCACCCGTCCGGAACGTTCCCAAGGAGTTCGTCCATCTGCACCAGGAGGACTCCGTCCTGCTCACGAAGTGGTCCGCGCTCGGCGGGGACCGCTACGCCGTGACCGCGCGCTGGCCCGAGGGGGGGGTCTTCGGCGACTCGGTGCCGATGCTGCTCACGCAGACGATCCGGCAGAGCTCGCTGCTCATCGGTCACGCGGAACTGGGGGTACCGCTGACCCACCAGACGCTGATGGAGTGGATGGACTTCACGGTGTCGGGCGATTTTTACGAGCCCGAAAACAAACCGGACAACCTGTTCATTCTCTTGACGTTCAAGCCGAACAACCCGCGCTCGTTACGCGTGGAGC
>NZ_JAPSIW010000326.1 GCF_031178505.1 Streptomyces sp.
CGTACGGGTTGGGTGGGCCCGGGACGGGCGGTTGGTTTGGACGCCGTGTCGTCCGTCCCGGGGCGTAGCTACAGCTCGAAGTCGCTGCGGGTGGTCCAGCTGTAGGTGCTCTTCCAGGGGCCGGCCTTCGCGGCGAGCCAGTCGAGCTCCCAGCCGGGCCGCAGCCCGTGCGCGGTCCAGCTGTCCGGCTGCTGGCCGGGGATCTCCAGTCCGGCCTGCCGCGCGGCGAGCGCGGCGTCGTACACCTCGTGGGCGCGTCGCAGGGCCGTACTGCGGGAGTCCGCCTCGCCGGCGAAGACGTGCAAGCCCCTGTGACTGAGCGCTTCAGTTGACCACCCTGAGCGCGGAAGTTGACCGGAGCGCCGACGGGTACCTGGTCGCCCGTCAACTGCGATGCCGTCGGTTCCTTCGGCAAGTGCAGTTGGGGTGTCCGAAGACGACGGTGCGCTAGCCCCGAAGCTCAGGACATCCTCAGAAAGAGCGTGCTGCGAAGGGCAGCTGGTAATCACTTCCCCTGCCGAGTAACCGACAGGGAGGGAGGGGAGCATGACTGAGCCCGACAACGTCGCGCGCCTCATTGCTGGCGGCAGCGCTCTTTTCACCGCGTGCAACATGGCTGTGTCGTACGCGACCTACAGGAGGAAGCGGCCATCCATATCATTCAGGGCTGATGAATGGGGCGTGACAGATCTTGAGGGCGGCCGCTGGCCTGCATTCCGCTTGACTCTGGCGAACCGAGGCGAAGCCACGATCAAGGTCGAGGATGTCAGCTACGAGTTCCGGTGGCATGAGGAGCCACGGACCCTGACTGATCGCATCAAAGGGCGTCGCCTGTACAACGGCCATGGGCTGCACGGTCTGGGAGTACCCGTTTGGGAGGAGCTGGACATCCCCTTGGAGTTGGGCTCCTTTGAACACGTGCAGATCACTCTGGTCTTCGCCAACTGCACCAGGAACCTGGTTGAGGAGGAGGGGCTAGTCGGTCGAGTCAGGATACTGCTGTCAGGCGGCAGGACACTGGCCGGGCGATGGACGAAACCCAACCCTGAGCAGTACGTATGCCCATGCGCCGTCTGTCGTCAACGCGGCGTGCAACTCAGCTTCGACGACGTCGCGGCTCAGCCGTAGGCATGCCGTCCCACTCTTTCGAGGTCTACATGGATGTCACCACCCTCGACGACGAACAGCGCCCCGGCCCGCAACTGACTGTCTACCACGCCGCCCCTGACGGCCGACGAGCTCTCGGGGGCATGGGACAAGGGGGGTACGCACCGCAAACAAGTTGCTCAACTGGCCAACTCTCGCGGGCAGGGTAGCGCTGACCGGAGCTAATGAGGCGGCTTCCGTTGATCTCGCCGTTGGTTCCCCCCGGCCGCGGTGTGCTGGTGACGTGAGTTCCTTGGTCGACGCCGCCGTACCCGAAGTCGGGCCGGTGTGGTCGCATACCTGCTCCCTCGATGAGCTGTTCCTGCCGTACGCCGTGCCGGATGAGGCTGTGGGTCGGCTCGGCAATGATCCTGACTGGCTGCGCACGTGGACGGCGGTGTGGAAGGCGGGCAAGGCCGACGTCGTCGTGCCGGTACGCGATCTCGCGGACGCGCCTGCGTCGTTGTCCGTGCCGGTACGCCGGTTCTCGTGGCGGACCGGCCAGAGACACCGGCCGGGTCTGGAGTTCCTGGTCTCCACCCGCAGGCAGCACGGGTTCGAAAGCCTGGCGGAGCGGCGCCTGCTCCTGGCGCTGGACTTCGCCGGCGGGGTGGCCGAGGTGCTGTCGCAGCCGTTCCGCCTCCGGTTCGCCCGGGTCGACGGCGCGGACTCGCACACCCCGGACTTCCTGGCACTGACGCCAGGGGCGGCCTGGCTACTCGATGTCCGGCCAGCCGGGCGGGTCGAGAAGGAGGACGAGGTGCGGTTCGCCGCGGCGGCCCGGGCGGCGGCCGCGGTCGGATGGCGGTACGCGGTGGTGACGGGCTGGCACCGGCAGGTGATGACCGTCCTGGACACGCTGTCGGCCCGGCGCCGGACGATGACGGATCGGCTCGGGCTGCAGAACCAGATCGTCGAGGTGCTGGGGCGGCAGCCGCGGCAGTTCGGGGACCTGGTCGAGCAGACACAGGTGCCGGCGGTCGCGCGGGCCCATGTCGTTCATCTGCTCTGGCACCGGCGCCTGGCCGTGGATCTGCGCCAGCCGTTCGGAGATGCCACCTGGGTCTACCCGGTGGGCGGGTGCTGATGGGCGGCAAGCAGCAGACGGTCCGGTTCGAGGACCTGGACGAGGAGAATCAGCGGCGGGCCCGGATCCGGCTGGCTCACGTGCTGGAGACCGAGACCGGTTACCGCAGCGGCAGTGTGTTCTGGGCCGAGGGGGGCGAGCCGCGCCCGCAGTTCGACCCGGCTCGCACGACGTTGACGCAGCGCCGTGAGGCGAAGGTCGCTGAGCTGGCCGCGCTGCCGAGCGAGGACGCGAAGTTCCTCGGGCTCGGGCAGGTCGGCGAGCGCACGCTGCGGCGGATGGCGGCCGCATTCGCGCAGGACGGGCTGGTGGGCTTGGCCGACGGCCGCTGGACACGCGAGCTGTCCGGGCACCCGTCGATCATCCCGGAGTTCGCCGAGGCGATCCGGGCGGTTCATGCCGAGTCGCTGCACCGTTCGCGGCTGAGCATGACAACCAGGGAGAGGTTGATCCACCAGTACGTCCGGGAGAAGCACGGGCCCGAGCTTGAGGAGAAGCTGCCGCACCGCACCACACTGGTGAAGGTGTGGAAGGAGTGGTTCGGGCCGGACGGCGCCCGTCAGCGCTATGTTCGGTCGGCTGCGGCGGTGGAGCCCGGCGGTTCGCCCGTGGTCGTATCCCGGCCCGGGCAGGTGGTGGTTCTCGACACGACCCCGCTGCCGGTGAAGGTCCTCGACGACGTCTTCAGCGAGCCGATCTCCGTCGACCTGACCTTGGCGCTCGATGCCTTCACGCACTCGCTGGTCGCCTTCCGCCTGACGCCCGGCTCGGACTCGTCGGTGGAGGTGGCGATGCTGCTGCGGGACGTCATGCTGCCTTTGCCGATGCGGCCGGGGTGGGGGCCGGAGATGGAGTGGCCCTATCCCGGGGTGCCTGCCGCGCTGGTGGCGGAGTTCGCCGGGCACCCGGTGGCCGGCCGGCCGTTCTTCGCGCCGGAGACGCTGACCAGTGATCACGGCAGCGTCTACAAGAACCACCACTTGGTCCAGGTCGCCCGCACGCTGGGGGTGACGGTGCTGCCCGCGCGGGCGATGCGGCCGACCGACAAGGCGTCGTGCGAGCGGGCGTTCGCTGGCATCCAGTCTCTGCTGCTGGAGTTGCTGCTGGGCTATCGCGGGGTGGACGTCGCCGACCGCGGCGCTGACCCGGAGGGCGACGCGGTCTGGACCCTGTCGGAGATGGAACACCTGCTCGCGACCTGGATCGTCCGGATCTGGCAGAACAGGAAGCTGGAGCAGTACGCGCCGGCATGGGATCCCGGTGGCCAGCACAGCCCGAACACACTGTTCGCCGCAGCAGCAACCCGGGACGGCGAGCCGCTGCAGATTCCCCAGCCGGAGCTCTACTACCAGCTGCTGCCAGTGCACTTCGTGAAGATCCACCCCAGTCGTGGGGTGAAGATCGGCGGTCTTTGGTATTCCGGGCCGGTCCTGCGAGAGGCCGGACCGTCCCGGCGGGGTGGCACCCACCGCGGGAACTGGGCGGTGCACCGCGATCCGCGCGACTGCCGCGAGGTGTTCTTCGAGCTGGCCGGTACCTGGCACCCGCTGCGCTGGAAGGGGCTTCCGGACGGCGACGACGTCCCGGCGTTCTCGGACTCCCGGATCCAGCAGGTCCTGCGCGAGGCGGCCCGGCGCGGGTTGCGGCCCCAAGACGACCGGGAATTGCTGCCGGTCCTGCTGGACCTTCTGCGGGCCAAGACCCCGGTCAGCGCCTGGCCCAGCCAGTGGACGAAGGCGGAGCGGACCGAGCGGGCACGCGAGCTCGCCCGCGCCCGGGCGGCGGCGGGGGCCCGCCCCGCGGCCGCCCGGGCCCGCCTCCTGCCGGCCACGGCGGCACCGGCGGACCTGGCCCGGCGCAATCAGCGGGCCATCGACGCCGACCGCCGCCGCCGACGCGAGGAAGCCGTCGCTCAACCGCTGGCTCCTCCTTTGACGCTGGGCGAGGACCTGAACGAACGCAGTCTGTTCAGCCTGCTGCCGGACGACGAGGACAACGGCATGAAGGAAGGCGAGGTCTCATGAACGGCGAGGTCGCTCCGTTCGTGCTCCCCGGCCCGCCTCTGGCCCGCAACACCCTGGCCGGGTGGGACGCCTACCGGCGGACCCGCAAGAGTTTCGCCCCGGCCCCGGTGCTGGACCGGAACGCCTGGCAGGCGCTCAGCAGGCGTCGCCGTCAGATCCACGACCTGCACCGGGCCGCGACCCACGCGAACCTCCCGGTTCTGTCGACGCCGATGAGCCGGGCCGTCGGCAAGCTGCTGACCAGCCGGATCGAGACGAACGCGCTCAAGCAGCAGCCCACGACCCGGGCGGGGGTGATGGTGACCGGCGGCGGCTACCAGGGCAAGACCGAGTCCGTCTGCGAGATCATCG
The DNA here is from genome assembly GCF_031178505.1 of Streptomyces sp. GTDB lineage: Bacteria > Actinomycetota > Actinomycetes > Streptomycetales > Streptomycetaceae > Streptomyces > Streptomyces gulbargensis. The sequence continues at coordinate 4,609 of NZ_JAPSIW010000326.1, forward strand.
CGACCTTCGAAGACCGCTGGCGCGAGTTGCTCGGACATATCAACCCCGAGGCTCTGGCCGGCACCCGCGACCTGCACGCCCCCGTCGCCTACGTCCAGACCCCGGTGACTGCCAAGCCCAAGAGTCTCTGCAAGGCGATCCTGAGCTTCTACGACGCGCCGTTCCACGTGAAGCTGGACCTTCCCGAGCTGATCCGCCTGGTCGCCGACTGCCTTCACGATCATGGAACCAAGGTCCTCATCCTCGACGACATCACGCGCCTGCGGATGCACCGGGCCGACGACCAGGACACCCTCGACCTGATCCGGGCCTTCATGAGCATGCACGTCACCCTGGTCCTGGTCGGCGTCAACATCCAGGCATCCGGGCTGTTGCGCGAGGGCTTGCGCGACGCCGCCACCGGTCAGTGGACGCTGGCGTCCGCGTCGTCGCGGCGGGTCAATGGGCTGGAGGCCACCCAGACCGAGCGGCGCTTCGACCTCGTCGAGCTCGGCCCGTTCCGCTACGGCAGCTCGGCCGACATCGCCGCCTGGGTCCGCCACCTGACCGGAGTCGAGAACGCGTTGCGTCTGCTTGATGCCCGCCCCGGCATGCTGAGCACGGGGACGATGCCCGAGTACCTCTATGAACGCACCGGCGGTGTTGTCGGTCTCCTTGAACGGCTGATCGAGGACGGCTGCCGCGAGGCCATGGACTGCGGACAAGAGCATCTGACCGAGGCTCTCTTGGATACCATCGCCATCGATCTCGACGGCTCACCTGCCCGCGATGCGGGCGCTGGCGAGGTTCCGCCCGTCCCTTCTCGCAAGCGGGCCGTCGCCAAGCGAGGCCGGAACACGGTCTTCGACGACCGGGGGCCGGCGGGGGAGACGGGATGAACCGCACCAGGGTCACCCCCTTGCCGCGGAGTCTGGACCCTCTGCCCGGCGAGTCCCTAACTGGGTTCCTGCTCAGGCTGAGCTACCGCCTCGCAGTGCCCCCGGCCGATCTGATGCGCCGGACAGGGCTGAGTCAGGGGTCCACCTACGTCAGCCCGGTCCTTTCCACCGCACTGACAGCGGCAATGATCGAAGACTTCTCTGTGGCAACGCGGCTATCCCCGGCGGAAGTCGAAGCTCTCACGCTCCGTCCGCTCACCCGTCACTTCCCTCCGGTCCGGCAAGCCCTCCAGAAAGCGATGAAACTGCATTGGCTCTTCGGGAAGGTCACCCGGTATTGCCCGCGCTGCCTCGCAGGCGACGACTCCCTCATCCAGCGAAGATACGGAGGGACTTGGCCCGCGCTCTGGCGACTACCTGACGTATTCCTCTGCATCGAGCACCGCTGCTTCCTGGAGCACCTCTGCCCTGCATGCGGTCAGCCCATCACAGGAAACAAGAACCGACGCCTGATCTCTCGCAGTGCAGCAGTCGGGCTGCACCCTGCTCAGTGCCGGGCCTCTGTGGCATCCACCTCGGGTCAATGGTCTCGCGGGCAATTCATCGCGATCTGCGGCGCCAGGCTTGATCAGTTCACACCGCCAGATGCGCCCAGCCAGCAGCACATCGATCTGCAGGCTCGGATTCTCGCGAAACTCGATCCTCATCACCCCGCGGAGCAGTCGGCGAGGTACTTCTCCGAGTTGCACCTGCTCAGCTCGCTCGTCATCGCGACATGGCCGGCAGGCAACCTCCAGGCCCTGGACCCGACGGCCATCACCACCGACCGGGTTCTGGCCGAACGGCGCAGCGGAGAAGAGGCAAGCCTCGCCGCTTTCACGTCGAATGCCCCTCCCGTCGAGGCGCGGGCTTGCGCCGCGATCCTCCTGAGCGCAGACAGCATCCACAGCGCTCCCGACAGGTCCACCGCGATGTCCCCGCTCATGCCGACATACGAATCAGGCGGTCGCAGGGCACAGCGTTACAACACATGGGAATTCGCCTTCAAGGCTGCACGACAGGAGTGTTCGCCTGAATTTCAGCGAGCGGCAGTAACAATCCTCACCAAGTATCAGCACACAGGCCAGAAAGGTCGCAGACGACCTCACCCCCAAGCTGATTTCTGCGCTCAGCACGTTCCCGCCTTCCTGCTGGACGAATGGGCCGACCGCTACTTCACTGGCTTCCCAGGCGTCGCCCCTGACAGCTTGCGTCGCTCCGTCGCCGTGTTACTCGTCCAACGCGTCAAGGGCGGATCAGCCCCCGAGGCAGCCAAATTCTTGGGAATCAATCAAAGCGGCAAGCACACCGGGCTCGTCACAGGTCTCACACGACACCTGCGATCACTGGGCCTGCTGGACAAGTTCCATTCAGCGATCGATTCCTTGGCGGAAGAGCTCCCAAGAACATCGCTGATCAACTATCGCCGACGACGAGAGGCCATGCTCGACTGGACGCTCCCGACTGATACCTGGCATGACTTGCTCGAACGGACACCCATGCCCAGAGCGCAACGCGACATTGCCCACGACGACAGGAAACGACTGTCCTGCTCGATCTACATCTGGGCGCAGGTCACCAAAGGCGAGCAGCGATTCGCCCCGTGTCCACCAGGAGCCCGGAGCGACCCCGGGCGGCACTACCTCACACGCGGAAGCAGCACGGGCTACACAGCCCTCAAGCGCACGCTCGACACCCACGCCAAGCACCTGTCCGCAGCGATCGACGCCGGGCACTCAACTGGCCAGATTGCGCACTCACTGGACAACTAGCCCGCTCAGTCACAGCC
>NZ_JAPSIW010001020.1 GCF_031178505.1 Streptomyces sp.
CCCTGGACGGCCTGCCCGGCCTGCCCGCCCGTATCCGGACGTACCTCGATGCCCACAGGCGCCACGACGTGCCCGCGGCGGCCGGCTGCTTCGGCCCCGCCCCGGTGGTCGTCGACGACGGCCGCACCCACCGCGGCCGCGACGCGGTCAGGGCCTGGCTCGAGAGGACCTCGGCCGAGTACACCTACACGGCCACTGCTCTCACTGCCGTCTCCCACGACGACCGGCGCTGGACGGTGGCCCAACGCCTTGACGGCGACTTCCCCGGCGGCACCGTCGACCTCGCCCACGCCTTCACGCTCGATGACGAGGGACGCATCACCGGGCTCTCCATCGCCCCGTGGACGGCCGGGTGACTCGGCCGCTCGGCCGCTCACAGGCTCTCCCGTGTACGTCCGGTGCGGCTGCCCGCTCTCCGGATGTCCCGGGGCGGCGCCTTCTTCTAGAGGCCGACGTCCACCCGGTCGATGTCCGTGAACTCCACGCCCAGGCCGTGGGCACGGGTGTTGTTGGCGCGGAAGTACATCTCCGCGAGGCCCTCGGCCGCGATGCGCTGGAGCTGCTGTTCCGTGGCGCCCTGCTCGCGGGCGGTGAACAGGCGGTCCGCCCAGTCGGGCGGGAGGGCCTGGATGATGTCGCGGACACGGGCGTCGTCGGTGGTGCCCGGGGCGGCCGTGAAGCCGAAGCGGGCCCGGGCGGAGAGGACCAGGCCGTCGGTGGTGGACGCCTTGCGCCTGGCCCTCTCCCGGACCTTCGGCTGCCAGCGCTTTTTGACCTCGCGTTCCATGCGTTCACGCAGCTCGCGGCGGGGCCGTTTGAGCCCGCCCTTGACGTAGCGCTCCACCGTGCGCTGGGAGACGCCGAGGAGCTGAGCGGTGGCTCTGGTGCCTTTGAGCTGCTTGACCAGGTACTTCATCTGGGCCTGGGCGCTCTTGGGGAGGGGGCGGGTGAACGCTCCCTCCAGTGCGCGGTCCAGGCCGTCCCCGACCGGGTCCGTCATCGTCGGCTACTCCCCTTCTCCGGCGGCCGGGTCGGTCTTGATGTGGTTGGCGATGTTGAAGACGCCGCCCTGTTCCTCGAACTGTTCCTCGGCCCACAGGACGGTCCGGGTGCCCTGGTGCTTGACCATCCCCGGGGAGACGCCGAGCCGGAACGTGCCGGGGACGGGCTTGCCCTCGGGGGTGCGGGGCAGGACGTCCAGCGGGGTGGGGCCGGGCGAGGGGTAGACGACGGCGTCGGTGCCGACGGCCACCGGGTAGAGGTCGGCGGCGGCCGCGGTCTTCATCAGCTTGCGGTGCAGGCCGATGCGCTGGTTGGCCAGGACGGCGGCCCGGATGTCGGGGCGCCAAGTCTCCCGTTCGAGCGCGGGCCACGGCTCGTGGTACGGCACCTGGCCCCGGTTCCGCTGGCGGAGTTTGCCGATGCCGCCTTTCGCGGTCGCCTTGATCGCCCCGACCAGCAGCGCCATCACCGGGTCGCTCTGCCGGGAACGGGCCATCGCGTCGAGGAACTCGGCGCCGTCGAGGCCGGTGGTGACGCCCAGATCGGCCATCGTGGTGACGTACGCGTCGCGCAGGCGCTTGTACCAGGCGTCCAGGTAGCGGCCGGTGCGGGTGCGCACGTACGCCTCGACGGGCGCGACCTCGAAGCCGAGTTCCACCGCGTAGGCGACGGTGGGGGTGGCGTACCAGGCCGGTCCGGTGGGGCGCTCTCCCTTGGGGGTGAAGGGCGAGGGGAGCCGGCCGCCGTCGACCGGGCGGCCGTCGACCCGCA
>NZ_JAPSIW010001021.1 GCF_031178505.1 Streptomyces sp.
CGGGCCGGCCGGCCGCGGGCGCCACGCGCAGGGCGCGCGTGTCCGTGTCCCGTACGGCCTCCCCGTCCCGTACGGCCTCGGCGGCGGGCGCCTCCGGAGACCTCCGCTGCGCCGGTATGAAGGCCGTCGCCTCGTACGAGGGCGGCAGCAGCGCCGCCATCACCTCGTCCGGGGTGGGCCGCTCCGCCGGATCCTTGGCCAGGCAGCGGGCGACCAGCGGGGCGAGGTCGGCGGGCACCCCGGTGAGGTCCGGCTCGTCGTGCACGACCTGGTACGCCACGATGTACGGGCTGTCCGAGTCGAAGGGGCCGCGGCCGGTCGCGGCGTGCACCAGGACCGAGCCGAGCGCGAAGACGTCGGCGGCCGGGCCGACCTGCCGGGGGCGCTGGAACTGCTCGGGCGCCATGTACGGCGGCGAGCCGATCAGCTTGCCCGTCTCGGTCCGCAGGTCGCTGTCGACGGGCCGGGAGATGCCGAAGTCGATGACCTTGGGGCCGGTGTCGGTGAGCAGCACGTTGCCCGGCTTGAGGTCGCGGTGGACCACGCCGGCGCGGTGGATGTCGCGCAGCGCCTCCGCGAGCCCGGCGGTCAGCCGCCGCAGCTCGGCCGGGGACAGCGGTCCGTTCCGCCGGACCTGCTCGGCGAGCGTCGGGCCGGGCACGTAGAGGGTGGCCATCCAGGGCCGCGCGGCGTCCGGGTCGGCGTCGACGACGGGCGCCGTGAAGGCTCCGCTCACCCGCCGGGCGGCGGCGACCTCCTGCCGGAAGCGGGCCCGGAACTCCGGGTCCGAGGCGTACGTCTCGTGCACGACCTTGACCGCGAGCCTCAGCCCGGACGCGGAGCGGGCCAGATGGACGACGCCCATGCCCCCGGACCCGAGCGGGGCCTCCAGGCGGTACTCACCCGCGTACCGCGGCTCCTCCGCCTCCCGGCCGACGCCGGTGCTGCGCAACGGTGGCATAGCCCCACCCCGTGTTTCCCCCGTGAATTTCGTGCGCGCGCACGACGCTCGGAGCCTAGTGGATGCCCCTTCGATTCCCGGCAGGGCTTGGTAGCCTGCGCGCGTCGTTCGAACGGGGGAATTCATTCATGTCCATTGACGACTCGTCACCGTCCACCGCCGCGGCCGCCGCGCACGAGGAACTCGCCGGCGCCGTCACGCTCTCCGTCACCCGGTACCCGGTGGCACCCGGCCACCGGGTGAACGTGCGCAGCGGCCCGGGGACCACGTACCGGATCGTGCGGACCCTGCCGTACGGAGCGTCGGTGCCGATCTACTGCCAGCGCCCGGGGGAGTGGGTCACCGGCCCCTACGGCACCACGAACGTCTGGGACAACATCGCCGACGGCGAGTACGTCTCCGACGCGTACGTACGGACCGGCAGCGACGGCTACGTCGCCCCGCGCTGCGGCTGACCGGTTCCCGCCTCCGTCGTCGCTCCCGGGGATAATCGTTCCGTGAGCGACGACGACCGTACCGGGACGACCGGCCCCGGCACCCCGTCCGGGGGCCCGAGCGCCCCGGCCGGCCCGCGGCCGGAGGAGATCCGTTTCTTCGGTACGACCTGGGTCGACCACAGCGGCCACTACGCGCTGCGCCGGGCCGGTCTGGCCGCCGGCGCGCTGCTCGCCGCCGCCGCGGGCTGCCTCGTGCTCCGCTTCGCCCACCAGGGGCTGGAGATCGCCGCCGTGGGCGGCTTCGTCAACGCGCTGGTCGTCGTCATGTTCGCCGTCTGCAGCGCCGTCGCCTTCCGCAAGACCTGGGAGGGCT
>NZ_JAPSIW010000327.1 GCF_031178505.1 Streptomyces sp.
GTGACGGTCCTGGACGGCGAGCCGGTCACCGTCGAGGTGATCGAGACGGACCGCGGCCCGGTGATCATCGGCGCGGAGGACGGCCCGGAGGCGGGCACCAGTGGCTCCGGGACCGGAAGCGACCGGTCCGGCGACGGCGGCGTCCCCCGCGGCGGGGACCTCACGCCGCCCGGACCCGGCGAGTGGGAGGCGGTCAGCCTGCGCCACCCGCCGCGCGTCACCGGGGAGCTCGGCTTCGGGACCCTGCCCGCGCTGCTCCGGGCCCGTACCGTCGAGGACGTGGACGCCGCGCTCGACCGCTGGGTCGAACCGGTGAACGTCGTCCAGGCCGCCGACACCCGGGGCGGTCTCCTGCACCGGGTCGCCGGCCACGTCCCCGTACGCGACCGGCGCAACTCCCTGCGGCTCGTACCGGCCTGGGACCCGGCCCACGCGTGGGCTCCCCGGCCCGCGCCGCTCCCCCGCGCCGAGGTCCGGGGCCACGCCGTGATGGCCAACGCCCGGGGCCTCGCCGCGCCGCTGGGCGTCGAGTTCGCGCCACCGCACCGGGCGGCCCGCATCGACGCGCTGCTGAGCGCGTCGGACGCCTGGACCCCCGAGGCGACGGCCGCCGTCCACCGCGACACCGACACCCCCTCGGCGGCCCGGCTCCTGGAGGCGGTGCGGCGCGCCGGGGAGGGCCTTTCCCCCGCCGCCTCGGCCGTACGGGACCGGCTGCTCGGCTGGGACCGGCGGATGGAGGCCGACAGCACCGACGCGGGGCTCTACGCGGCCGTACGCGGCGCCGTCGTCCGGCGCCTCGCCGCCCACGAGGCCTTCGCGGCGCTGCGCGAACCGGCCCCGTGCCCCGAGCTGTTCCGGCCCTGGCTGGCGCTCGGGCCCCGGGTGGGGCTGGCCCTGGAGACGCTGCTCGTCTCCGGTCCCGTACCGCCCGCCGACGTCGACCGGATCGTGCGCGAGGCCCTGGCGGAGGTCGCGGCAGGGGAGCCGCCCGCCGCCTGGGGCGCCACGCACCGGCTCGCCCCCTGGCAGGCGCTGCCCGAACCCGACGACGCGGTGTGGCCGGGACTCGGCGGTGACCACGACTGCGTGTTCTCGACCTCCAGCGTGCCCGGCTACACGGACCGGAGCGCCCGCGCCTCCGCCGCCCGCTACGTCTGGGACCTCGCGGACCGCGAACGCAGTGGCTGGATCGTGCCGTTCGGGGCGTCCGGGGTGCCCGGCGACCCGCACCACCGCGACCAGCTCCCCCTGTGGCTGCGGGGCGAACTCGCCCCCGTCACCACCGACTGGAACCACCTCACCAAGGAGCAGGGATGACCACCCCCGTACACGTGCAGACCGTCGAGGGTCTCGGCACCGTCACCGTCCGGCCGATCGACCCGGACCGCGACGCGCCGCTGCTCCACGGCTGGGTCAACGAGGAGCGGGCGCGCTTCTGGGGCATGGTCGGCACCACCGTCGAGCAGGTCCGCGACATCTACGCGCACCTGGACTCGCTCACGACGCACCACGGCTTCCTGGTCCTGCGGGACGGCGAGCCGGTCTGCCTCTTCCAGACGTACGACCCGGCGGCCGACCGTGTGAACGAGTGCTACGAGGTACGGCCCGGTGACATCGGCGTCCACCTCCTCATCGCCCCGGGCACGGCCCACGAGCCCGGTTTCACCGGGCGGCTGCTCGGCGCGCTGGTCGACTTCTGCCTGAAGGACCACACCCGGATCGTGGTGGAGCCCGACGCGGCCAACGAGAAGGCGATCGCCCGTATGGTGCGCGCCGGCTTCGAGCCGGGCCCGGAGGTCGTCCTGCCGGAGGTGGACCTGCCGGAGGTCTTCATCCCGGAGAAGAAGGCCCGGCTCGCCTTCCTCACCCGGCCCTGACGCCCGGGGCGGGCCCCTAGACCACGATCCGTCCGTTGACGACGACCCGGCGGGGGGCCGCGAGGGCGCGGACGTCGGCGCGGGGGTCCTCGCCGTAGACGACGAGGTCGGCCGGGGCGCCCTCCTCCAGGGCGGGGCGGCCGAGCCAGGAGCGGGCGGCCCAGGTGGTGGCGGAGAGGGCGTCGACCGGGGGGATGCCGGCGCGGGTCAGTTCCTCCACCTCCTCGGCGACCAGGCCGTGGGCGAGGGAGCCGCCCGCGTCGGTGCCGACGAAGACCGGGACGCCGGCGTCGAAGGCCGCGCGGACCGTGTCGTACCGGCGCTCGTGGAGCCGGCGCATGTGGGCGGACCAGCGGGGGAACTTCTGCTCGCCACCGTCGGCGAGGTGCGGGAAGGTCGCGATGTTGACCAGGGTGGGGACGATGGCGACGCCCCGCTCGGCGAAGAGGGGGATCGTCTCCTCGGTGAGCCCGGTGGCGTGCTCCACGCAGTCGATGCCCGCCTCCACGAGGTCGCGCAGCGCGTCCTCGGCGAAGCAGTGCGCGGTGACGCGGGCGCCGAGCCGGTGCGCCTCGGCGATGGCCGCCTCGACCTCGGCGCGCGGCCAGCAGGCCGTGAGGTCGCCGACCTCGCGGTCGATCCAGTCGCCGACGAGCTTGACCCAGCCGTCGCCGCGACGCGCCTCCCGGCCGACGTGGGTGACGAGGTCGGCGGGCTCGATCTCGTGGGCGTAGTTCCGGATGTAGCGGCGGGTGCGGGCGATGTGCCGGCCGGCGCGGATGATCTTCGGGAGGTCCTCGCGGGCGTCGATCCAGCGGGTGTCGGAGGGCGAGCCGGCGTCGCGGATCAGGAGCGTGCCGGCGTCCCGGTCGGTGAGGGCCTGCTTCTCGCTGGTGGCCTCGTCGACGGGCCCGTGCCGGTCCAGGCCGACGTGGCAGTGGGCGTCGACGAGACCGGGCAGCGCCCAGCCCTCGACGGTCACCGCCTCGGCCGCGGGCCGGTCGAAGGTGATCCGCCCGCCCACGCACCACAGTTCGTCCCGTACGTCCTCCGGGCCGACGAGCACCCGCCCCTTCACATGCAGCACCACGTGATCGCTCATGTCTGCACTGTACGAGGGCGGCCGCGCGGGGCGGGACGGGTGTCGCTCGGTAACCTGTGCGGGACAGGGCCCCGCCGCGGGCCCGCGCCGCACCGAGTCGAGAAGGCACCACCGTGACCGTGACACATCCGCTCCTGGACCTGGCCCCGCTGACCGCCGCGCACTTCGCGTCGATCGAGCGCCGGGTGGCCGCGCTGCTCTCCACCGAGCAGGACGTGGTGATCACCCAGGGCGAGGCGCTGCTGCCCCTGGAGGGGTGCATCCGCAGCGGGGCGCGGGCCGGTTCGACGGCACTGAACGTGGTGACGGGTCCGTACGGGCAGACCTTCGGCAACTGGCTGCGGGACTGCGGGGCGACCGTGGTCGACCTGGAGGTGCCGTTCCACACGGCGGTGACGGCGGAGCAGGTGGAGCGGGCGTTCGCCGAGCACCCGGAGATCGACTTCGTGTCCCTGGTGCACGCGGAGGCGGCGACCGGCAACACCAACCCCGTCGCGGAGATCGGCGAGGTCGTGCGGGCGCACGGTGCGCTGTTCTACCTGGACGCGGTGGCGTCGATCGGCGCGGAGCCGGTGCTGCCGGACGCCTGGGGCGTGGACATGTGCATCATCGGCGCGCAGAAGGCGATGGGCGGCCCGGCGGGTGTCTCGGCGGTGTCGGTGAGCGAGCGGGCCTGGGAGCGGTTCGCCGCCAACCCGGCCGCTCCGCGCCGCTCGTACCTCTCCCTCCTGGACTGGAAGGAGCGCTGGATCGACGGCGGCCGCAAGGCGCTGCTGCACGCCCCCGCCCAGCTGGAGATGCTGGCCCTGGAGGCCTGTCTGGAGCGGATCGAGGCGGAGGGCCTGGACGCGCTGATGGCCCGGCACGCCTCCGCCGCGGCGGCGACCCGGGCGGGTGCGCTGGCGCTCGGCGGCGGGCTCGAACCGTACGTGTACGAGGCGAGGGACGCGGCGCCGGTCGCGACGACGCTGCGCGCCCCGGCCGGCGTGGACGCGGCGGAGCTGGTGGCGAAGGCCCTGGCGGCGGACCCGTCGCTGCCGCTGATCGCGGGCGGCGGCGCGCTGTCGGGCGAGATGATCCGGGTCAACCACTACGGGGTCGACGCGACTCCGGGCGCGGTGCAGTCCTCCCTGGCGGCACTCGGCGCGGCGCTCGGCGAGTCGGGCCGCCCGGTGGACCTGGAGGGCGCGCGCCGGGCCGTGACGGAGGCCTGGGCGGCGTAGGCGGTACGGGAACGGGGCGGGGTCCGGTGTCCGGGCCCCGCCCCGTCGCGTACCCGGGTCCCGGCCCGTCGTCCCGCCCCTGGCGGACGAATCCCGTTACAGGGCGGGGTAGTCGGTGTAGCCGCGGTGGTCGCCGCCGTACATCGTCGTCTCGTCGAGCGGGTTGTACGGGCCTCCGGCGCGCAGCCGCGCGGGCAGGTCCGGGTTGGCGATGAAGAGGCGGCCGAAGGCGATCAGGTCGGCGGTGCCGTCCTCGACGAGGGCGAGGGACTCGGCGTCGGTGGGGCCCTCGGTGGCCGGGTTGAGGACGAAGGTCCCGGCGAACCGCTTGCGCAGGTCGAGGGTGAGGGGGCGGCGCTCCGGGCCGGTCTCCAGGACGTGGAGGTAGGCGATGCCGACGGGCTCGATCGCGGCGAGGAGGGCCTGGTAGAGCTCCTCGGTCTCGGTCTCCGTGATGTCGTTGAAGGTGCCCGCCGGGGAGATGCGCAGGCCGGTGCGTTCGGGCCCGATCTCGGTGGCGACGGCCTTGACGACCTCGGCGGCGAAGCGGACGCGGTGCTCGACCGGGCCGCCCCACTCGTCGGTGCGGTGGTTGGAGCCGGAGGCGAGGAACTGCTGAACCAGGTAGCCGTTGGCGCCGTGGATCTCGACGCCGTCGAAGCCGGCCTCGACGGCGTTGCGGGCGGCGGAGGCGAAGCCGTCGATCGTCTCGCGGACCTGCTCGCCGGTGAGTTCGCGCGGGGTGACGAAGTCCTTGGGGCCCTCGTGGGTGAAGACGCGGCCCGCGGCGGCGACCGGGGACGGGCCGACCGGGTGGAGGTCGCCGTCGAGCAGGTCGGGGTGGCCGATGCGGCCGGCGTGCATCAGCTGGGCGAAGATCCGGCCGCCGCGGGCGTGGACGGCGTCGGTGACCTCGCGCCAGGCGGCGATCTGCTCGCGGCTGTGCAGGCCCGGGGTGTCGGGGTAGCCCTGCCCGCCGGGGACGGGCTGGACGCCCTCGGTGACGATCAGCCCGGCGGAGGCGCGCTGGGCGTAGTACTCGGCGACGAGCGGGGTGGGGGTGCGGGTCGCGCCGTCGGCGCGGCTGCGGGTCATGGGCGCCATCGCGATGCGGTTGGCGAGGCGGGTTCCGGCGAGGTCGACGGGGTCGAAGGCAGTGGGCATGACGGTTCCCCTCACATGAATATGTGGTCGGCCAATTAATCGGGCCGTTGTCACTGTAACCCATTGATTGGCCGACCAAGGTAATCTGGTGGGTGAGCCATCCGAGGAGCCCCCATGTCCGGTGTCGAAGCCGTCTGCCCCGCGTCCCCGCCGTCCGCGGCCCGCGGCGGCCCGGTCGGCCACGCCCTGGCCCGGGTCTCCCGCATGCACCGCATCGCCATGGGACGGCGGCTGCGCGAGCTGGGGCTCTACCCCGGGCAGGAGCTGATGATGATGCGCCTGTGGGACAGCGGCGCCGCCCGCCAGTCCGAGCTGATCCAGTTCCTGGGCGTGGACCCGTCCACGGTGACGAAGATGCTCCAGCGGCTCGAACAGTGCGGCTACGTCCGTCGCAGCCCCGACCCCGCCGACCGGCGCGCCGTCCTCGTCGAGTCCACGGAGAAGGGCGACGCCCTGCGCACCGGCGTCGAGGAGGCCTGGTCCGACCTGGAGCGGACCTCCCTGACGGGCCTGACGCCGGCCGAGAGCACGGAACTGGCCCGGCTCCTGGGCGTCCTCGCGGAGAACCTGGCCGCGGAGGCGGCGGAGGCGGTCGAGAGCGGCGCGTGCCGAACGGCCGAGGGGGGCCGGACCGGCGTGTGCTGAGCGGCGGAGGTGGGCCGGCGGGAGGGCTCCTCGGCGGGACCGCCACCGTCCCGACCGCCCCGCAGCCCTTCGTTCCCGCCGCTCCCCCGCCCCCGCCGCTCCTTCGTTCCCCGCTCAGCCGGCGATGACGTCCAGGGCGCGGTCCACGTCCGCCGAGGTGTTGTAGAGGTGGAACGAGGCCCGCAGGTGGCCCGCCCGGGCGGAGAGCAGCACCCCCGCGTCCCGCAGGGCGTCCGCGCGGTGCCCGAGGCCAGGAACGGCGACGACCGGGGAGTCGCCGGGGACCGAGGCCTTGCCGATCGTGGCCAGACCGGCGCGGAAACGGGCCGCGAGACCTCGCGCGTGGGTCCCGATCCGGTCGACGCCGATCTCTTCGAGGAGGGCGAGCGAGCGGGCCGCCCCGTGGTAGGGAAAGAAGGCGGCGGGCTCGTCGAACCGGCGGGCGGAGCGGGCGAGTTCACGGACCGGGCCGTAGATGTTGCCCCACAGCTCCTCCCCCGTCACCCAGCCGGCGTGGATCGGTGACAGGAACTCCTGCGCCTCCTCCGTGACGGTGAGGAAGGACGCGCCGCGCGGGCAGAGCAGGAACTTGTAGGCGCCGGCGACCGTGTGGTCCCAGTCGCCGGCGCGCAGCGGCAGCCACCCGGCCGCCTGCGTGACGTCCAGGAGCGTCCGGGCGCCGTGGGCGGCCGCGGCGGCCCGGATCGCGGCGAGGTCGGCCGTGCGGCCGTCCGCCGACTGGACGGCGGCGAAGGCGACGAGCGCGGTCCCGGGACCGATGGAGTCGGCGAGCCGCTCCAGGGGTACGAACCGGGTCCTGAGGTCCCCGCGTACGGTGAAGGGGGTGACGAGCGAGGCGAACTCGCCCTCCACGAGGAGGACTTCGGAACCGGCCGGCAGGGACTGGGCGATCATGCCGCAGTGCACGGCGACCGAGCTGCCGACGGCCACCCGCTCGTGGTCCACCCCGACGAGCCGGGCGAAGCCGGCCCTGGCCTCGTCCACGAGGTCGAAGCTGCCGGGACCGTCCGGCCGGCCGGCGGCCGTCTCCTGGGCGAGGAGGGTGATCGCCTCGACGGTGCGGCGGGGCAGCAGCCCGCAGGCCGCGGTGTTCAGATAGGTCCGCGCGGGCGCGAACTCGGCGCCGCCGAGCGGCTGGTCCAAGGAGTCCATGGGCCCACCATGGGTTCCCCGCGGAAGGCCGTCAATCGGCCCGCTCCGCGGGGAATCCCCACGACGTTTCCGTCTCCGCGGGTGGGGGCGGG
>NZ_JAPSIW010000328.1 GCF_031178505.1 Streptomyces sp.
CCGGCCCTTCGGAGAGCAGTAAACCGATCCGATGGCATGCTCGCGGCCGTCGGCAGCACGCACAGGGCCGAGCAAAGCCCACCCGTGACTCGGCCCTGCCACTTCCCACCGGCCGCACACACCCGGCACAGCAGGTCCGTGCCAGCTCGTGCGGCGACGAGCCAACGGTGGGTACGTGTACCAGACCCAGACCCAGGCCAAGGGGGAGGCGCCTTCCGGCCGATGCTGGTGCTGGCGCGAGTGTTTGATCGACTGAGGGGGTTCGTCAGGTGGTACTCGTCATCGTCTTCGGGGTGGCGCTGCTGGTGGCGGTGTTGCTGTCAGGGCTGGCGGCCCGGTCGGTACTCTCCACCTCGCTGCTGTTCCTGGCAGGCGGCGCGCTGGTCAGTGACGGCTTCCTCGGCATAGTCCACATCACTCCAGGCAGCGACATCGTCAGGGTCACCGCCGACCTGGCGCTCTTCGCGGTGCTGTTCACCGACGGCATGCACGTCTCCTTCCCGGCTCTGCGCCGGGCCTGGCGCAATCCGGCGCGCGCGCTCGGGCTGGGCATGCCTCTGGCCTTTCTCGGGGTCGCGCTGCTGACACACTTCCTGGTGGGTTTGGACTGGACGACATCCTTCCTGGTCGGCGCGGTGCTGGCACCCACGGACCCAGTGTTCGCCTCGGCCATCGTGGGCCGCAAGGAGGTCCCCGCCCGGCTACGGCAACTGCTCAACATCGAAAGCGGTGTCAATGACGGTCTCGCACTGCCGTTCGTCCTCGTCTTCATCGCGGCCGCCGCGCCCGCCGACCACGCCGAGGACGTCGGTGTCGCCTCGATCGCCAGTGAACTCCTCCTAGGACTGCTCTTCGGCGTAGCCCTGCCGCTGCTGGTGCACTGGCTGGTCCAGTTCCGGCTGCTGGGCCCGGAACCCAGGCTGCAACCCCTGCTGCCGCTGGCGGTCGGAGTCATCCTGTACGCCGCCTGCCATCTCACCCATGCCAACGCCTACCTAGCCGCCTTCTCAGCTGGAGCGGTGATCGCCGCCCTCGCACCGCAGGCCACGGACGCCTTCGACCCGCTGGGGGGAGCCCTGGCCGAGCTGGCCAAGTTCGCGGCGCTGCTGGTTTTCGGTGCGCTGCTCACCCCGCGCTTGTTCGGTGACCTGTCTGTTGGCGGCTACGCGGTGGCGGTCCTGTGCATCGTTCTTATCCGCCCGGCCTCGCTGCTGCTGTCCCTGGTGGGCACCGACTTCCACCGCAAAGAGAAGCTCACGGCGGCGTGGTTCGGTCCCAAGGGATTCGCCTCGGTGGTCTACGGTCTGCTCGTGCTCCAGGCCGGTATCCCTCAGGGCGAGGAGGCGTTCACCCTGATCGCCGTCACCATCGCTTTCTCGATCGTTGCCCACAGCAGTACGGACGTGCCGATTGCGCGTGTTTTCGACGTCGAGGAACTGATCGGCCTTCCCGATGACGACAGGAAGCAGCAGCACCGGCTGCCTTCTCCCGGCAAGGACGACGAAGAGCGCAGCGGCTCGGGCGCCAGCCGCCGCGACCGCTCCCATACGGACTAGAGATCGTCTTCAAAGGTCAGATCCAGAGCAGGATCGAGGCGATGGTGACGGTCGCCTGGTAGGACTCGCGGGTCTTGTCATAGCGGGTGGCCAGCCCGCGCCACTGCTTGAGACGGTTGAAGCAGCGCTCGACGACGTTGCGGCGGCGGTAGACGCACCGGTCGAAGCCGGGCGGCCGTCCGCCGCGTGTGCCGCGGTTCAGTCGACCGAGGATCTGGTCGACGCGTTCGGGAATCGTGTGCGGGATGCCACGTCGTCGCAGGTAGGCGCGGATCTTTCGAGAGCTGTACCCCTTGTCAGCAATCAGATGATCGGGCCGGGTCCGCGGACGCCCGGGCCCGACCCTGGGCACGCTGACCGCACCCAGCACCTGCTCCAAGCGTGTGCAGTCGTTGGCGTTGCCGCCCGACAAGACGAACCCGAGAGGGCGGCCGAGTCCGTCGCAGGCCAGGTGGACTTTCGTGCTCAGTCCGCCACGGGATCGGCCGAGGGCGTGATCACCCGCTTCGTCCCGGTCGACTGCCCCTTTTTGCCGCCGGCGGCATGCTGGTGGGCCCGAACGATGGTGGAGTCGACCGACACCAGCCAGTCGATGTCCCCTGCCGCGTCCCGTTCCGCCTGAATGGCCCGCAGCATGCGTGAGAAGGTGCCGTCCAGTGCCCACCTGCGGAAACGCGTGTACAAGGTCTGCCAGGAGCCATAGCGTTCCGGCACATCACGCCAGGCTGATCCGGTTCGCAGCTTCCACACAATGCCGTTCAGAACAAGCCGGTCGTCCGAACGGGGCCGCCCCGCAGTCCCCGAACTCGGCAACAACCGCGACAACACAGCCCACTCGGCATCCGAAAGCTCATGACGACGCACCATGCCCAGCATGATCTCTCATCGCATGATCACCTTTGAAGACGATCTCTAGCGGTACGAGGAGCGGGTGTTCTGACGGGTATGGCTGTGGTCGGACGGGGCTGGTGCCTCGGTAGCCGTCGCAGGTGAGAGCGCTGGTCCCGTGCTGCGTGTCTGAACTGAAGGCTTACCAGGTGCCGGCCCGTGACGATTGAGTCGTATTATCCACACGGCGTCGCCCCCTGTTGATCACACGATAGAGGCACTGCCCACCCCCGCGGTTGGGGCCCGGTCACCCGACGGACCAGACGCCGTGACGGCCGTCGTGCCCCGCGCTGCCGCGCCGGTCGGGCAGGAGCCCTTGACGCCAGCACCCCAGCGCGGGACGGTCGTGCGCGCAACTATGCGCAACCACGTCGCAGGGGAGAGTGCCATGACGTTACGGTTCGTCGGAATCGACCCGAACACCGGAGGCGAGGGATCGCCCACGGTGTGGGTGGAAGAGGGGAGCGCGGACCTGGTCCTCCAGGGCGAGGAAGCCGATGAGCTCCTGAAGGGCTTGGTCGGCTCCACCGAGTGGGTGGCCGGACACAGGGCCGGGATTCCCCCGCACGAGCGGGTGATCCGGATTCCGGCCCGCATGGTGTCGATTCTGAGGGAGGCGTGCGATGCCGCTGAACACGCAGCAGCTGAACACCGCGACGTTCGCTGAGCTGCTCGCCGACACCGACCGCACGGCGGTCCATCTGGAGATGCGCGACGTCTACGCGGTCGGCGACGAAGCCGAGGACTTCGAGACCTTCCTGCGCACCGGCGTTCCGAACCTCGATCCGGCCTGCTCGTTCTGGCCGCAGTGGATGCCGCTCGTCGAGGACGCGGTGGCCCGCGGTGTGGTGATGCGCCGGGCGCGGATCGTCTCCGAGCCGGTCACCGACTACATCCGCTATGAGCACGCCATTACCCCGCTCAACCTCCAGGCCGGAGAGGACGTGCGCTGGCTGCCCCGCCGTCACGCGAGTGACATCCCGCTGCCCGGCAACGACTTCTGGCTCCTGGACGAACGACTCGTGCAGTTCCACCATTTCACCGGCACCGGCGACTGGGCACCCGACGGCAGGGAGCGCACCACCGGCCCGGCCGCCGTCGCGCTGTGCTCAGCCGCGTTCGAGACGGTGTGGGAGCGCGGCATCCCGCACGAGAAGTACACCGTCCAGGCCCCCTGAGCAGACCTGTGCCCGCCTCTCCATCGTCCAGCGCACAAGCGGCGGCCCGTGAGGCGCTCGCAGTGCGGCTCATGTATCTGCGCAAGGACGCCGGTCTCACCGGGAGGGAACTCTCCGCCCGGTGCGGCTGGCACCCCGCGAAGACCACCCGGATCCAGAAAGGCACGGTCGCGCCCTCGGACGCGGACATCCGCACCTGGTGTTCGGCGTGCGGCGCCGACGACCAGGCCGACGACCTCATCGCCACCGCCCGCGCGGTCGACTCGATGTACATGGAGTGGCGCCGCCTGCACCGCAACGGGATGCGGCAGGTCCAGGAGGACTGGCTCGCCCTGCACGAGCAGACCCGCCACTGCCGGGTCTACCTTTCCAACGTGCCGCCCGGCTTCCTCCAGACGCCGGCGTTCGCGACCGCCCTCATGCAGCAGATCACCCGCTTCCAGGGCACCCCCGACGATGTCGCCGAAGCGGTCGCGGCCCGCGTCGCCCGCTCCCGGTTCCTCTACGAAGGCGGCCACCGCTACGTCGTGCTCATGGAGGAGTCCGTCCTGCGCTACCAAACGGCCGACCCCGAGGCGATGCGTGGGCAGCTGCGCCACCTCCTGGCCGTGATGCCGCTCGCCTCCGTCTCGCTGGGGATCATCCCGTTCACCGCGCAGCGCACCGTGTGGCCGCTGGAGGCGTTCTACGTCCACGACGACACGATGGCCCTGGTGGAGACGCTGACGGCGGAGATCAAGGTGACGCAGCCGCGCGAGCTTGCCGACTACGCCAGGGCGTTCGCTGGCCTCGCGGAGATGGCTGTGTACGGCGACGCTGCCCGCGCGCTAATCGAGGCCGCGATCGACGCCCTGGAGTGAAGTTCCGCAATTCTCCGCAACTTCGTTGAGGACGCGGACCGCAGGTGCGTAGCGTCGACGGCACCGACGGACCACCGGCCGGAAAGGCGGGGCCTCATGCGCGTACACACCGACTCCACCGCCCCGGCCGGGGAGGGCCGCGGCCTCCAGTCACCTGCTTACGGCGTCCCCTCACCGTCCCTGCTGGCCCGCGCGGACCGCGGCTTCGCCCGGTTCCTCGGCCAGCACGACGAGGACCAGGACGACGGAGCCGACGGCGGCGAGGACACCCAGCGGTGACCGCCGGCCACCCGCACACGACGCTCCCGGCATCGAGGCCCGCCATGCACACCAGCACGCACACGGTCCTGCACGACCCCGACGGCCTGATCGAAGCCGGACTCCCGCTCGACCGAGAACCGTACGAGAGCCTCGTCAAGGCCGTCCTCGCCTGGACCGACCAGGACACCCTCACCGCCCGCGACCTGGAACAGATCGCCCTCCAGCTGACCGGCCACGCCCGCGCGGTCGCCATCGACGTCCGCAGCCGCGCCGACCGGCTGCCCAAGGACAGCGGGCCCAAGGCGCTCGCCGATGTCGTCCTGCGCGAGGCGGAAGGCCGGCTGTCCGTGCCGATCGAGGGCACCGCGCGCTGCGTCCAGAACCGCGCCCGCCTCGTCCGAGCCCTCTACGAACGGCTGGACCGGCTGGAGGCCGCGCTCACCCCGGACAGGACTGCACGGCCCGTCGGCTGACCCGCGCTTCGATCTGCCATCGCCGTGAAGCCCTGTAAGGCAGGCACTCATCCCCCTGCTGCGCCGGGCCAGCCCGGACGGCGCCGGCGGATACGGCGGCTACTACCAGGTGAACCTGGATGACGAGGAGGCCGTGGGGCTGGGCGGGGTGGAACTGATCCGGGCCGCGATGCGCAAAGCGGCAAAGCAGCTCGGCTGGAAGGTCACCACCAGCGGATGGATCGGGACCCGCAACGGCACCATGGCCGCCGTCCAGGACAGACGCGAGGTGCCCGATGAGCACCGGGCCGTGGTCGATGCGGCGATGAACGACAAGCTGCGCGCGGCACTGCACAAGGTGCGGGGCGAACCGAGCCCGGCACCGGTGCAGCGCGGCTCGGTCCCGCTGATGACGCAGGAGTTCCGCGCCGCCCTCGACCCGAGCAGCATCTGACACGGACGACGCCGAAGGGGTACAAGTCCGGTATGGCGCGTGGTGGCCGTCCGTGATGGACCGGGCGCGGGAGATCGTGAACGGGTACGCGCCGATGAAGGTCACGCTGCGCCAGGTCATGTACCGCCTGGCCTTCGAGGGGAAGCTGCCGCACACGGCGCCGATGTACCGGCGGCTGTCCCCGCAGCTGGCCAAGGCCCGCCTGGAAGGCCGGTTCCCCGACCTGATAGACACCGCCCGGGAGGTCCACGTTCCGCCCGCCTGGGAGGGAGCCGCGGACTTTGTTACGTCTACCAGCCTTCACCGACAACTTGTAGGCATTGGTGAGCCTTTTGAAGATCACACCCTCCATCCCGACCGGCGCCAACGTCAGCCACTCGCGCACGGTCTCCAGGGCGGTTTGATGGGCGCCGCGCCCAGGGCGGGAAGAGTCGGCGGGCGACGCACGCGGTTCAGGTGTGGCTCCCGCCTCGTGTGCGGCTATCAGGGGGAAAGCGGTCAGGCTTGGCAGGGCGGGGTGACGGTGGGCTATGTCGTTGATCTTGGCGTGATGGTATGGATGCGAAAGCGTGTTGTCTTTCCGTGCAACCCTGCTTAAACGTTGGGTTGCTCACGTGGCCTTCCAGAACTTGGCGTGTTGATGTCCGTTTCCTGCCTGTTGACCAGGCGTTCTGGTGAGGCGTTAGTTACTCCTGGCTACTTTGTGAATCTTGTGGGCGGGGTGTGGCAGGGATGTGGACTCGGTTGCGACGTGGGCGAGGAAAGTCGCCCACACCGACGATCTGGGTGGGGAGGCCTGGCAGAAGACGTGACCGCAGGGGCGTCGCGGGTATGACCGCGGTCGTGTGTGCGGCGGTGGTCGCGGTTCTCGTGCCTGGTCCGATGGCTTCGGCGGTCGGCGACGATGGGGCTGACGTGCCGTTGTCGGAGGGGCAGAAGGCCCTTCAGGCGGCGCAGGAGTCCGGCCGGCGTGTGGAGGTGACCGCAGAGCGAGGGGAGCGCACCACGGTCTTCGCCAACCCGGACGGTTCGACGTTCACGCTGGAGGAGTCGTCGGTGCCGGTGCGGGTGGCGAAGCCCGGTGGCGGCTGGCAGGCCCCTGATCCCACGCTGGAGATGCGGTCCGACGGTTCGGTGGGGCCGAAGGCAGCCTCCGCGGACATGTCCTTCTCCGGCGGTGGAAGCGCGTCGCTGGCGCGGATCGAGGAGCGGGGCCGGTGGCTGGAGCTGGACTGGCCGAGTCCTCTGCCCGAGCCTGAGCTGGACGGCTCCAGCGCCCTGTACCCCGAGGTGCTGCCGGGTGTCGACCTGAAGGTGACCGTGACGGTCGAGAGCTTCCAGCAGGTGCTGGTGGTGAAGACGCCCGAGGCGGCAGGGAGCGAAGAGCTGAAGAAGCTCACCTTCGGCCTGGAATCTGACGGTCTGGATGTGGTGGAGGGCGCCGCCGGTAATCTGGCCGCGCTGGACGACGACGGTCAGGCCGTGTTCAAGGCGCCGCCGGCGCAGATGTGGGACTCGGCGGGCCAGGGCGCTCCGGAGCCGAAGACGCAGCTCCTGCGGGTGGAGGCGGAGCAGCCCGAGCCGGCGGATCCGGCGGAGAGTGCGGCCTCGGGGACGGGGCTGGAGCCGG
>NZ_JAPSIW010001022.1 GCF_031178505.1 Streptomyces sp.
ACCTGGAGGCCCGCCGGTCGAGCGCCCGCATAGGAGAACTCGTCGACGGCGCCCTGGAGCGCGGCGCCCCGGACCGACCCGGCACCCCACCCCGTATCCCGTAACGATCCCGACCCGTCCCCTCACCTCCGGAACAGGAAGTACGACACCATGGCGAACCCCGAGACCTCCCTCAAGGAAGCGGCCTCCATCGAAGGCGCGATAGGCGCCGCCCTCGTCGACTACACGAGCGGCATGGCGCTCGGCACCATCGGCGGCAACGACGAGCTCGACCTCAACGTGGCCGCGGCGGGCAACACCGACGTCGTGCGCGCCAAGGTGCGGGCCATGGAGATGCTGGGGCTCAGCGACGAGATCGAGGACATCCTGATCACCCTCGGCGGCCAGTACCACCTGATCCGCCTCCTCAAGGGACGCGGCACGAACGGCCTCTTCCTCTACCTGGCGCTGGACAAGAACCGCTCCAACCTGGCGATGGCCCGGCACCGGCTGAAGAAGATCGAGGAGGAGCTGGAGATCTGACCGCGGGCGCGGGCCGGCGCCCGCCGCGCCTCACTCCACGAAGAGGCCCCGGGCCGCCGCCTTCGCGTCGAACTCCTCCAGCCGGGCCTGCGCGTCCGGCAGTTCGTCGGCCATCGCCTCCAGGAGGACCCGGCCCAGCATCATCGGCGCGCAGGCCGTGTCGAAGGCGAGCGCGGTGCCGACGGCGGCCGGGATGAGCAGGTCGCTGTGGGCGGCGACGGGCGCGAACGCCGACTCGGCGACCGTCACGACCGTGAGCCCGGCCGCCCGCGCGTACTCCAGGGCCTCCACGACCTCGCGCGGGTGCCGGGGCAGCGCGAAGCAGAGCAGGGCCGTGGCCCCGGCCCGTACGGCGGCGTCGACGCGGTCCGTGAGCATGGTGCCGCCCTCGTCGAGCAGCCGCACGTCCGGGTGGACCTTGGCGGCGAAGTAGGCGAAGCCACGGGCCTGCGAGGAGGCGGCGCGCAGCCCCAGCACGAGCAGCGGACGCGAGCGGGCGAGCAGCCGGCCGGCCCGTTCGACGGGCGCGGGGTCGGCGAGGAGCCCGGCGAGGTGCCGCAGGTTCTCGATCTCGGCGAGCACGGCCTGCTGGTACTCGTTGTGCCCGGCGGGCTCCTCCTCCCCGCCCCCGGCGGCCTCGGGAGGGGCGACCTCCCGCAGGTGCCGGCGCAGCGCCGGGTAGCCGTCGAAGCCGAGCGCGACGGCGAACCGCGTCACCGAGGGCTGGCTGACCCCCGCGAGTTCCGCGAGCTCCACACTGGACAGGAACGGCACGTCCGCGGCCCGCCGCACCATGCAGTGCGCGATCCGCCGCTGCGTCGGCGTCAGCCGGTGCCCCTCGAAAAGCGCCTGCAGCCGTCCGGCCGGGCTGTCGCTCATGCCGTCCCCCTTCCGCGTATTCATCCACCGTCGAACCTGCATAAGGATATGCAGACGGGGGCCGCGGAACGGCGGGAAGAGTGACGCGGGGACCGCCGCACCCCCGTCACCGGGGGTCGGGACGACGGCGGTCCCCACGGAGGACACGGGCCCGGGTCAGGGCCGGTCTCCGCGTCCGAGGCGTCGTGAGGAGGTCCGGGAGCCGCTCCGGAGGTCCGTGACGCCGACACCCCTCACTGTGCCGGACCGGTGTTAAGCGGGTGCTGCGCGGACGTGTCGCGCCGGTACCGATCACACGAAGTCCGGTGGGGCCGGCCGGTCCGCACCGGGCCGCGCCGCGGGCGGGCGCCGGCCGGCGCCCG
>NZ_JAPSIW010000329.1 GCF_031178505.1 Streptomyces sp.
CCGTCCCTCGGCGCCGTCACCCGGACAGGGCGACGCACCGGGCCGCCCCCCGCCCCCCTGGGGCGCCGGCCGCACCGGCGTACCGCGACCGCGGTACGCCGGTGCGGCCGCGTCCACCCCGAGGAGGCCGCGGAACTCCGCCCCCGGACAGCCGCGCCGCCCCCGGGCGGCGCCTAGGCTCGTCCCATGCGAATCCGACTTCCCCGGTGGGGCCCCTCCCGGTGGGCCGCCGTCACCGCCGTCCTCGCCGTCCTCGCCGGCGCCGGCACCTGGACCGCCGTGGCCACGGACGAAGCGCCGCCCGTGCACCGCGCGGACCGGGCGCTCGACATGGACGGGGTGCGCATCGACACCTCGTACTTCACCGGGGGAGGTGCCGGCCGGCGCCCCGCCGTGCTCCTCGGCCACGGCTTCGGCGGCTCCAAGGAGGACGTCCGGGCCCAGGCCGAACGGCTCGCCCGCGACGGGTACGCCGTGCTCACCTGGTCCGCCCGCGGGTTCGGCGCCTCCACCGGCCGGATCGGACTCAACGACCCCGACCACGAGGTCCGGGACGTCCGGAAACTGATCGACTGGCTCGCCGCCCGGCCCGAGGTCCTCCTCGACGCTCCCGGCGACCCGCGCGTCGGCGTCACCGGCGCCTCCTACGGCGGCGCGATCTCCCTGCTCGCCGCCGGCCACGACCCGCGCGTCGACGCCATCGCGCCGCAGATCACCTACTGGAACCTGGCCGACGCCCTCCTGCCGAACGGCGTCTACAAGAAGCTCTGGGCCGGGATCTTCTTCTCGGCGGGCACCACCCCCGCCGGGCCGCCCGCCGTTCCCGCGCGCCCGGCCGACCCGGCCACCCCGCCCGCCGGGCAGGCGGATCCGGAAGCCGCCCCGGGCGGCGCCGCGGCCCCAACGGCCGCCGGCACCCCGGGCGCCGCCGCGGGGCAGGCCGACGCCTGCGGCCGGTTCACCGCCGAACTGTGCGCCCTCCAGCGGCGCGTCGCCGTCTCCGGCACCCCGGACGCCGCCGCCCGCGCCCTCCTGGAAGCCCGCAGCCCGTCCGCCGTCGGCTCCCGCATCAAGGCGCCCGCGCTCATCGTCCAAGGACAGAGCGACTCCCTCTTCACCCTGGACCAGGCCGACGCCATGGCCCGCACCCTCACCGCCAACGGCGCCCCCGTCGCCGTCGACTGGATCGCGGGCGGCCACGACGGCGGAGACCGCGAGACCGACCGTGTCGAACGGCGCGTCACCACCTGGTTCGACCGCTGGCTGAAGCGCGACACCTCCGTCGACACCGGCCCCGCCTTCCGGGTCAGCCGCACCGGGGGCGTCGACTCCACCGACGGGCAGGCCACCCTGCGCGCGGCCACCGCCGACCGCTACCCGGGCCTCGCCGCCGGGGTCCGCGCCGTCCCGCTCACCGGGGCGCCCCGGCCCTTCACCAACCCGGCGGGCGCCGCCCCGCCGGCCGTCTCCGCCGTCCCCGGCCTCGGCGGCGGGCTCTCGGGCCTCTCCTCCCTCGGCGTCGGCGTCGCCCTCGACTTCCCCGGCCAGCACGCCCGCTTCGACGCCGCCCCGCAACGAGAACCGCTCCGCGTCACCGGTGCGCCGACCGTCCGCGTCAAGGTCACCTCCACCGCCCCCGACGGCTCCGCCGTCCTCTTCGCCAAGGTGTACGACGTCGGGCCCGACGGACGGCAGCAGATCCTCCCGGCCCAGCTCGTCACCCCCGTCCGGGTCGAGGACGCCGCACGCGGCCGGAGCCTCACCCTGACCCTCCCGGCGATCGACCACGAGGTGGAGGCCGGCCACCGGCTGCGGCTGGTCCTGGCCGCCACCGACCTCGGCTACGCCTCGCCGGTCGTGCCCGCCACGTACACCGTCGCCGTCGAGAGCCCCCTCGCCGTCCCGACCGCACCCGCTGTCGACACCCAGGCGGCCGTGCTGCCCTGGTGGGTGTGGGGCCTGCCGCTCCTCGGCCTGGCCGTCGCCGTGGCGCTGCTGCTCACCGCCCGCCGCAGGACCGCCGCTCCCGCCCCCGACCCGGACCTCGCGGCCGTGCCGCTGCGGATCACCGGCCTGTCGAAGAAGTACGCGGGCGGTGACCGGTACAGCGTCCGTGAGCTCTCCTTCGGCGCCGAACAGGGCCAGGTCCTCGGCCTCCTCGGACCGAACGGCGCGGGGAAGACCACCACCCTGCGCATGCTCATGGGGCTGATCACCCCCGACGAGGGCGAGATCAGGATCTTCGGCCAGGCCGTCCGGCCCGGCGCCCCCGTCCTCTCCCGGGTCGGCGCCTTCGTCGAGGGCGCCGGCTTCCTGCCCCACCTGTCGGGGCGGGAGAACCTGGAGCTGTACTGGAAGGCCACCGGCCGTCCCGCCGAGGACGCCCATGTGGACGAGGCCCTGCGCATCGCCAACCTGGGCGGCGCGCTCGAACGGGCCGTGCGCACCTACTCGCAGGGCATGCGCCAGCGCCTCGCCATCGCCCAGGCCATGCTCGGCCTGCCGGACCTGCTCATCCTGGACGAGCCGACCAACGGACTCGACCCGCCGCAGATCCGCGAGATGCGGGAGGTGATGATCCGTTACGCGGCCGGCGGGCGCACGGTCATCGTCTCCAGCCACCTCCTCGCGGAGGTGGAGCAGACCTGCACCCACCTCGTCGTCATGGACCGCGGCCGGCTCGTCCAGGCCGGGCCCGTCGCCGAGATCACCGGCTCCGGCTCCACCCTGCTGGTCACCCTCGGCGGGGACGTCCCCGACGCGCTGGTCGAGAAGATCGCCGCCCTGCCCGGCGTCGGCTCGGCCACCCGCGCCGACGGCGGACTCCTCGTCCGTCTCGACGGCACCGACGCGACCGCGCTCATCGGTGAACTCGTCCGCCTGGACGTGCCGGTGACCGGTGTCGGACCCCACCGGCGCCTCGAAGACGCCTTCCTGACCCTGATCGAAGGAGGAGCCGCATGAGCAGCGCCCCCGGCCCCCTCACCGACCCGGCCGGCCCGGGTCACTCCGCCGGTGCCCACGCGACCGGTACCGGCCCCGGCCCCGCGGAGGCCGCGCCCGGCTACCGGGCCGGCCGCACCCTGCCCCTGCGCGTCGAGGCCCTGCGCCAGTGGAAACGCCGCCGCACCCTCGTCATGGGCGGGGTGCTCGCCGCCCTCCCCTTCGTCCTCATCGTCGCCTTCGCCATCGGCCGCCCGGACGGCGAGGGACCGGACAACCGCGTCACCCTGATGGACACGGCGACCGCCTCGGGCGCCAACTTCGCCGCGACCTGCCTCTTCGTCTCGGCCGGATTTCTCCTCGTCATCCCGGTCGCCCTCTTCTGCGGGGACACGGTCGCCTCCGAGGCCGGCTGGTCCTCGCTGCGCTACCTCCTGGCCGCACCCGTCCCCCGGTCCCGGCTGCTCGCCTCCAAACTGGCCGTCGCCCTCCTCTACAGCGCGGCCGCGATGCTCCTCCTGCCGCTCGTCGCCCTCGCCGCCGGCACGGTCGCCTACGGCTGGGGCCCGCTCCGGCTGCCGACCGGCGGTTCCCTGCCCGCGACCGACGCCCTGCTGCGGCTCGCCCTCGCGGTGGCCTTCGTCTTCGTCTCCCAACTGGTCACGGCCGGACTCGCGTTCTGGCTCTCCACCCGCACCGACGCCCCGCTCGGCGCGGTCGGCGGAGCTGTCGGGCTCACCATCGTCGGCAACGTCCTCGACGCGGTCACCGCCCTCGGCGACTGGCGCGACTTCCTGCCCGCGCACTGGCAGTTCGCCTGGATCGACGCCCTCCAGCCGCAACTGGAGTGGGGCGGCATGGTCAAGGGAGCCGCGATCTCCGTGACCTTCGCCCTGGTCCTCTTCGCCCTCGCCTTCCGCGGCTTCGCCCGCAAGGACATCGTGTCCTGACGGCAGTCCGGCGTCCCGGGGCCGGCCCTGGACGGGACCCGCCGCCCGCCCTCCCCGGCACGGCGGCCACCCCCGCGCCGGGCGGGGTCACGGCGCCCACCCCCTCCGCGCTCACAGCCAGCCTCTCCGAGCCGCTTCCGCACCCGCGCGGAAGCGGCTCGTCGTCCCCAGAGCTGCCATCAACTCGCCCACCCTGCGGCTGTAGGTGCGCGCCGACATACCGAGCCGGGCCGCCGCCGTCTCGTCCGTCACACCGGAGACGAGCGCTTCCAGGACCGGCCGCAGCTGTGGGGGCGGCTCCCGTGACGGGGACGGACGCGGCCGTACGTACGCCGGGTCCTCGGCCGCCGCCCAGCTGAGGTGATGCACCCGGACCAGGGCGTGCACCACCACCGGGTCCCGGATGAGCAACAGCCCGTTGTACAGCAGCTCCAGGTCGAGCGGGACCGCCGCCACCGTCCGGTCGACCAGGATCATCTTGAACGGGATCGCCTCGGCCAGACGGGCCCGGCCCGGGACCGGCGGCCCGTCCTCCAGCCGGGGCAGCGCGTGCCGGGGAACGATCCGCCGCACCTCGCCGGCCCGCTCCGCCGCCGCCCGCATGCACGCTCCCGCCAGCTCCAGGAACGGCTCGGGGATGGCACAGTCCGCGGAGGCCACCGGGTCGTCGAAGGTCAGCAGCTCGTGCCGGGTGGAGGCGGCCAGCCCGGCGAGCACGGCACTGATCCGCCGCGCGCCCCGGACCGGGCGCCCCGCGGGCCGCTGTCCCTCGGTCGCGGCCCGGTTCATCGCCGACCGGGCGAGCATCACGGAGCCCGCACTCTCTGCCACCGCTGACCACCCCCGACCGATCGATGTCCACTCCATGTACGCATGTGACTGCACACGGTGACAACCCCTGTTGAAAACTATGGCGAATCCATGCCACCCCGGCCTGTCCCCCTCGCCGTTGCCACATCGAGATCCATCCGCAACTCCGTCGACGGCTCCGCCCCGGCCTCCCGTTCGTCACAGTCACACGAGCCACCAGAAGTCAGGGGGAGACCAGATGGACCGAACCGAACGGACGACAGGGACGACAGGGACGGCGGGGACGGTGGAGACGGCGGGGGCGACAGGGACGACGGGTGCGGCTGGGACGACGGGGATGACAGGGGCGGCGGGAGCGGCTGGGACGGCGCCGGCGAGGACCGGGGAGCGGGGAGACCCCCCGCCGGCCTCCCGCCGCACCCCCCGCACCCCCCGCACCCCCCGTGCCCGGCGCGCCGCCACCCTGCTCGCGGCGCTGCTCGCGACCGGCCTGGCCCTGTCCGGCTGCGCCGCGGACGGCACGGCGCCCACGACGAGCGACGGCCACCGCGCCCCGCTGGTGCCCGGCGGCGGCAAGGGCCCCGCCGGCACGGCCGCCCCCGACGGCGCCTCCCCGCACCCGGAGGGCGAACAGCGCGGGCCGAGCCACGCGCCCGACCACCTGTCCACCTTCGCCCTGGACGTCGACACCGCCTCGTACGGCTACGCCCGCCGCACCCTCGCCGAGGGGCGGCTGCCCGCCCCGGCGACCGTGCGCCCCGAGGAGTTCGTCAACAGCTTCCGCCCCGACTACCCGCGCCCGGCCGACGACGGCTTCAGCGTCACCCTCGACGGGGCTCGCGGCGACGCCGACGGCTGGTCCCTGGTCCGGGTCGGGCTCGCCACGCGCGGCACGGACCCGCGGGGTCCGCGCCCGCCCGCCGCCCTGACCTTCGTCGTCGACGTCTCCGGATCGATGCGCGAGCCGGGCCGCCTCGACCTCGTCAAGCGGTCCCTGCGGCTGCTCGTCGGCGAACTCCGCGACGACGACGCGGTCGCGCTGGTCACCTTCAGCGCCGAGGCCGAGACCCGGCTGCCCATGACGCGCGTCGGAGAGGCCCGCGAACGCATCGGCGACCTGGTGGACTCCCTGGAGATCGGCGCCTCGACCAACGTCGAGGCGGGTGTCCGCACCGGCTACGACGTCGCCGCCGAGGGCCACCGTGAGGGCGCCACCAACCGGGTCGTCCTGCTCTCCGACGCCCTCGCCAACACCGGCGAGACCGGAGCCGAGGCGATCCTCGCCCGGATCGACGAGGAGCGCAGGACGCACGGCATCACCCTCTTCGGCGTCGGCGTCGGCAGCGACTACGGCGACGACCTGATGGAACGCCTCGCCGACAAGGGCGACGGCCACACCACGTACGTCTCCACCGACGAGCAGGCCCGCAAGGTCTTCGTCGACCAACTGCCCGCCCAGGTCGAACTGCGCGCCCGCGACGCCAAGGCGCAGGTCGCCTTCGAGCGGGCGACCGTGGAGAAGTTCCGGCTGATCGGCTACGAGAACCGGGAGGTCGCCGACGAGGACTTCCGCGACGACCGGGTGGACGGCGGCGAGATCGGCGCGGGCCACACCGTCACGGCCCTCTACGCGGTCAAGACCCGGCCCGGCGCCTCCGGACGGGTCGCCACCGCCACCGTCCGCTGGCTCGACCCCGAAAGCCGGCAGCCGCGCGAGCGCTCCGGCACCGTGGAGACCGGCGCCCTCACCGCCGGCATCTGGGGCCCCGGCCATGACAGCCTGCAAGTGACCGCCGTCGCCGCGTACTTCGCGGACGCCCTGCGCGGCGGGGACCTGCCGGGCGCACCGGGCCTCGCCACGCTCGCGGAGCGGGCCGACGCCATCGCCGCGCGCTCCGGCTCGGCCGTGGTGCGCGAGCTGGCCGAGGCCGTGCGGCAGGCGGCGCGGCTGCGTGCCCCCGAGTCTGCC
This sequence comes from Streptomyces sp., assembly GCF_031178505.1. Taxonomy (GTDB): domain Bacteria; phylum Actinomycetota; class Actinomycetes; order Streptomycetales; family Streptomycetaceae; genus Streptomyces; species Streptomyces gulbargensis. The sequence continues at coordinate 6,673 of NZ_JAPSIW010000329.1, forward strand.
GGTGAAGGCGGTACCGGCGAAGGGGAGTTGCGGTCGGGCGACCCGTACGCCTGACCTACTCCCTGGTGCGTACAGGTATCCGGTGCGTCCGGTGGCCGAGGCGGCATCATGAGGCCATGCCCTCCCTGCTGCTCGCCCTCGCCGTCGGATGCGCCGGTCTCTACGCCGGGTTCATGCTCATCTTCGCGACCGGCGTCATGCCCGCGCTGGCCCGGCTGGCCGACGCGGAGTTCGTCACGGTGATGCGCCGGATCAACGAGTACGTCCCGAGGCCCCTGTTCCTCGCCGTCTTCCTCGGCGCGGTCGCCTTCCCGCTCGCCGCGTTCCTCGTCCCGGCGGAGGGCCGGACCGACATCCAGAAGTGGCTGGTCCTCGCGGGGCTCGTCTGCGCGGCCCTCAACCACGCCGTCACCCTCGGCGGAAACGTCCCGCTCAACACCGCGCTGGCGGCCTCGGAGGCGGCGGGCGGGGACCCGGCCGCCGCCCGCGCCGGCTTCGAACGCCGCTGGAACACCTTCCACCGCGTGCGTACCGCGCTGATCACGCTCGCCTCCGGACTCCTCACCGCGGCGGCCGTGCTCTA